>CAZMLP010000595.1:0-8237 GCA_964566745.1 uncultured Verrucomicrobiota bacterium
TTGCCCCGCCAAACCCCACTCCCTGGTCGCCTCGCGCAGCTTGCCTTTGTCGTTGTGGTAAACCCGCACCGGCGCCCATTCGCACGCGAGAATCAACTCGGGAAAACCATCACCATCCAAGTCGCTCCACACCGCGCCGCTCACCATCCCCGCGCCCTGCAAAACCGACGTGTTCGCCCCGTCGAGAACCAGATTTCCGCCCTCGTTCTTATACACCTGCGAGACCGGATTTTCAGGATAACGCCCTGGGGCCACCCGTCCGCCGATGAACAAATCCAAATCGCCGTCCGCGTCAAAATCCGCCACCGCCAGCGGTCCGGGCGACGTTCCCGGCGGAAGATGAATCGCGTTCAAGGGTTGCAACGCGACCGCGCCTTGGGCATCGAGGCTCAATTGCAAAGCGGACGGCCCGTTGCTCACGCCAGACTCATAATCGGCGAGGCCAATCAAGACCGAGCGTTGGCCCGGTTTGGCCACCCAACCCGCCATTCCAGCGGTGTCATCAATCAACGGCGTTTTAAGTGCCGGGCTTTCGAGTGCCTTGAAGCCGCCGTGGCCGTCGCCAAGATAGACAGCCACATTTCCGTTTCGGCCCGCGCCAATCACCAGGTCGTCGTGGCCATCGCCGTTCAGATCAACACAAGCAATCCCCGGTCCCAACTGGCTGTATAGTCGCGGGAGGAGCGGTTGCCGCGCGAAATCGTCGAACAACTCCTCGTAATGCGTGTGATGAAGCGCGTCCGAAACCTCCGTGAACACCGGCGCCGGCTTGGGCGGAGGCGGAACGGTGGCCGCTTGCGCGCCGGACTCGTTGATCTCGTAAACGCTATTGGGCTTGGCATCCGTGATGATTGAGCGTTTGCCCGTGCGCCACGTCACCTCGACGGCCAATTGCGTGACGGCTCCGCAAGCAAAGACCCGTTCGGCGTCGTCCCCGGAAAGATACCGCCCGCCCGCGATCATCTCCTGGGTCTGGACCGGCAAGCCTCGGGCGGTGACTCTGATTTTGGCGCCAATGCCCCGTGTGTTCGGCGGGTTGCCCGCGAGGCGGATTGCGAGGCGCGGAGCAGCGGAATTGTTGCGATACAGCAGGGGCGGGGCATTGAGGCTGTTGACGATCACATCGAGATCCCCGTCGTTGTCGAGATCGGCCAGGGCAATGCCTTGCGAGACATGCCGCGTGTCAAAGCCCCAGCGCGCGCTGGCGTCCTCAAAGGTCAAGTCGCCCCGATTTCGGAACGCCACATGCGGCGTGTTGAGCGGGGGAAACTCCAGCAGACGACGGCGGCCCTCCACGCCCGTCGCCTTGCCCCGCGCGCGCTGCGATTCGATGACGTCCAAATCCTGCACGTCGAACATGTGGCCGTTGGTCACCAGAAGATCGGGATACCCGTCCAGATCGACATCCAGAAAGGCCGTGCACCACGTCCAGTCCGTGGCCGCCACACCCGCCAAGTTCGCAATCTCCGCAAAGGTGCCGTCGCCACGATTCAGAAACAGGGTGTTGCGCCGAATTTGGGGCCGGTCATCCATCACGCCAGGATGCCACGGGGGACGCTCGCCCGGGTCCATCTGGGTCATGCGGTGGAAGTGCGAGGGGCTGAGCATGTCCACGACGAACAGGTCCGGCAGTCCGTCGCCGTTGATGTCCCCGAAATCGACGCTCATCGAAAAATTGCTCGTGTTGCGCAGCGCGAGCTTGTCGATCAACCGGAAGTGCCCCTTGCCGTCATTGATCCAAACGCGATCCTCAGTCTGGAAATCGTTGCACACATAGAGGTCGGGATGGCCGTCCTGGTTCAAATCGCCAAACATCACGGAGAGACCCATGTCCCAGGGCGCGGGCATCGGCTTGCCCTCCTCGTCGAGAAACATCTCGCTGTTCCACGGCGCCGGTGTGAAGTTCCCCTTGCCATCGTTGAGATAAAGCACATGCGGCTCGCCGGACTCGGAAAAAGTTCCATCCGCGCGAATCTTGATCCGGTTCTTGTAGCGTCCCACCACCTGCTCTTTGCCGTTCACGATGGCGGTCCCGGGGTTGATGCCTCCCCGTAAAATGGAAATCTCGCCGTAGTTCGCGACGTAAAGGTCCAAGTCGCCGTCGCCGTCCACATCCACCAGCGCGATGGACTCGCTGCCGGCGCGGGCCACCTCGCCGGGGGGCAGAACCATCTCATGAAAATGCCCCTCCCCATCATTCAGGAAAACGCTGTTTGGCCCGCCGCTGGAGGTGACGATCAAATCAAGCCGGCCGTCACCATTGATGTCCGCGAACGCCGCGCCGGTCGGAATGCGATTGGTGGTGGAGATGCCGGAACTCGCGGTGACATCCTGAAATTTCCAGCCTCCCAGGTTGCGATACAACACGCTGTTGCCATCCATGCTACACAGGAAGAAATCCACCCAGCCGTCACCGTCAAAATCGCCTGCCGCCACGCCCGCGCCGTTCATCAGGTTCTGGTTTCGCATCGCCCGGTCCTCCGAGAGAATGTTCGCGGCGGTGACACCTGTTGTGGCGGCCGGCAGCAGCGTGAACCCAGGTTGACCGGTTGAGGGCGGCGGTAGCGGAGCAAAGCGATAATGCTCCCCGCTCTGCCAGTCCACACCACGCGCCGCCAAGGGAATCGTGGCAAAAAGGACAGAAAGCGCGCCAGCCCAATGGATCAAGGCCCGTCTGAAAACGCCCGGAAAATTCCTGCGGTTTTCAGGCTGGCTCTCCGCAGCGAACGGATGAGACGCCGTGATCAAGGTTTGGCCGTCGGGTTTGGTGAGCGAATCCAAACGCCGCCCGCCTTGTGAATTCAATCAAAAAATTGCCGCAAGAGCCGCGCTAACCGAGTTTTTCCGGTTGTGCTTGCGGTTCAATTTGGCGTGAATCGACACATGAAACGCCCCTTTGTCTTTCTGCTGCTCCTGCTTTGTTTCGCCGGGAACCTCCACGCGGCAAACAAGCGCATCCTGCTCATTGCCGGCAAACCCAGTCACGGGCCGGGTGATCACGAGTTTCGCGCCGGTTGCCTGCTGTTACAGAAATGCCTCGCGGGCGTGAAAGGCATTACCACAGAAGTTTACACCAACGGCTGGCCAACCGATGACAAGGTGTTCGCCGGCGCGAGCGCCGTGTTGATTTACGCGGACGGTGGCACAGGCAATCCCGCCATTCAGGCCAATCACACACAAATTCTCGACGACCTGGCCAAGAAAGGCGCCGGCATCGGCTTCGCGCATTTCGGCGTGGAGGTGCCGAAAGGCGCGGCGGGTGACTCCATGTGGTGGTGGATCGGCGGTTACTACGAGGATCACTACTCCGTGAATCCGATGTGGACCCCCGAGTTCAACACGTTCCCGAATCATCCGATCACCCGTGGAGTGAAGCCGTTCACCGTGCTGGACGAGTGGTATTTCAACATGCGCTGGCGGCCGGACACGGACAATATCACGCCAATTCTGGTGGCCACACCACCGGACAAAGTTCGTAATGGCCCGTATGTTTATCCCAAGGGGCCTTATCCGCACATTCAAGAGGCGAAGGGCCGCGCCGAGACGATGATGTGGGCCTTCACACGCGCCGGTGGCGGACGCGGGCTTGGCTTCACCGGCGGCCATCGCTTCGTAAATTGGGAGAACGAGAACTTCCGCAAAGTGGTGCTGAACGGCCTGCTCTGGCTGGCGAAAGTGGAGGTGCCCAAGGAGGGCGTGAACTCGAGCCTCGACGGTTATGATCTGAAGGCCAATCTGGATCCCAAAAAGTGACCGGCAATCAGCCCTGCCGGTTTCCAGGATTGACAGTGCCAAGGCAAAACTTTTTCCTTGGAATCGAATCCATTGCCGGCGCTCGCAGGTTGAACAAACCCGTTGCGGGAATCGTCCGTTGACCCATGCCAAATCGTATGAAGAAACAAAACTTTTTTAGAAAATTGCCCCGCCCCGTCCTCTGGTTGGGTGGTGTGGCGGGCGTTTCGTTGACCTTGGGCGCGGCTGATGCTCCGCGCTCGGGACCCGAGGCGGCTCAAGAGCAAATGAAGGCGATGACCGTTCCCGCCGGCCTCGAAGCCACACTCTTCGCCTCCGAGCCGATGGTGGTGAACCCGGCGGACATGGACATCGACGCAAAAGGCCGCGTCTGGATCACGGAGGGCGCGAATTATCGCGTCTCTGCCCGCATGCATCAAAAATGGGGCGTTCAGCGCGAGGGCGGTGACCGCATCGTAATTCTGGAGGACACCAACGGCGACGGGAAAGCCGACAACGTTAAAACGTTCTACCAGGACCCGTCTGTAAACACCGCGCTGGGCGTTTGCGTGCTGGGGAACAAGGTGATCGTTTCCAGCTCGCCGTATGTGTTCGTCCTCACGGACACGGACGGCGACGACAAGGCGGACCAGCGAGAAATCCTGTTTGAAGATGGCGGCCAGGGCGATCACGACCACGATCTGCACGCGTTCACTTTCGGGCCGGACGGCAAACTCTATTTCAACTTCGGCAACGACAGCCCCAGCTTGCGCCGCCCGAAAGGTCTGGCCAGCGTGCCGTTGAACGGCCCGATTCCGCAGCATGAAACCGAGCCGGTGACGGATCTCGACGGCAATCAGATCATCACGAAAGGCAAACCCTACCGGCAGGGCATGGCGTTTCGGTGCAACTTGGATGGCAGCGACGTCGAGTCGGTGGGCTGGAATTTCCGCAACAACTACGAGGTGGCCGTCGATTCTTACGGCACTCTGTGGCAATCCGACAATGACGACGACGGCAACCGCGGTGTGCGCATCAATTTCGTCATGGAGTATGGCAACTACGGTTATGTGGACGAGATGACCGGCGCCGGATGGGGAGACGGTTGGAAAAAAGCGCAGGCCAAGGGAGCCTCGGAAACCGAGCGGCCGCTCTATCACTGGCATCAATATGATCCGGGGGTGATGCCGAATCTCTTGCAGACGGGCAACGGCTCGCCGACCGGCCTTTGCGTCTATGAGGGCAAGTTGCTGCCGGAGGTGTTCCGTAACCAAATGATCCATTGCGACGCCGGTCCGCGCGTGGTGCGCGCTTACCCGGTCAAGCCCTCGGGCGCGGGTTACACGGCGGAGATCGTCGATCTGCTGACCAGCAGTGACTCGTGGTACCGGCCCTCGGATGTCTGCGTGGCCCCGGATGGCTCGGTGTACATCGCGGACTGGAACGACGCGGGCGTGGGTGGCCATAACATGGCCGATCGCAAACTGGAGACGATGACCGGTCGCGTCTATCGCGTCGCGCCCGCTGGCAACAAGCCGTCCGTGCCGAAGCTCGATCTCAAGTCGCCCAAGGGCGCGGTGGCGGCGTTGCAATCACCGAATGGTTCCACTCGCTATCTTGCGTGGACCGCATTGCACGACATGGGCAAGAGGGCCCAGGGCGAATTGGCCAAAGTTTGGAAAGGCAATGATTCACGCATGCGCGCGCGCGCGTTTGATTTGCTGGTCCGCATTCCGGGGAATGAGAAGAAATACATCGCGGAGGCGCTCAAGGACAAAGACGAGAACATCCGCATCGTGGGCCTCCGTCAGGCGCGGATGTTGAAGGTGGATCCGGTTGGCGCGGTGCACGATCTGGCCAGTGACCCCTCGCCGGCGGTGCGTCGCGAGTGCGCCGTGGCGCTACGTCACAGTGACTCGGCGGACATGCCCGCGCTCTGGACCGTCCTGGCGAAGCAGTATGACGGCAAGGACCGCTGGTATCTTGAGGCGCTGGGCCTCGCCGCGGACCGCAAATGGGATGAGTGCCTGGAGGCGTGGCTTCATGCGGTGGGCGGCAATTGGGACACGCCGGCCGGCCGCGAAATTGTCTGGCGTTCGCGGGCAAAGAAGACTCCCGGAATGCTCGTAAAGATCATCGCCGACAAATCGCTGACCGAGCAGCAACGGGCGCACTACTTCCGTTCGCTGGACTTTATCACCGGCCCGGAAAAAGACGCGGCGTTGCTGGAGATTCTTTCCGGCAAGTAACCTGGCGAAAGCACTGGGTCTTCAGTTGGTTTCCACCATTGCCGGGGTTGACTCCCCGGCAATTTTTTTGATTTATGACAGGAAGAATGAAGCTCAACGGTTCGTGGCTGGCGCAAGTTATCCTGGTGGTTTCGTTGGCCGGGGGAATCGGCGCGCGCGCGGCGGAGGCTCCGGCAGCGCCCGACGCCGACCGCATCAACACCGCGCTCGAGGCCCTGAACCGGCTCAAGGGCATGGATCTCGACGCCAACCCGGCGTTGAAGACGGCGGTGTTGAAAATTCTCGATCAATTGCGTGGCAAACCACAGTTCATTGAGGTGCTTCGCGATTTTCAGATCAAGGACCAGGAACCCGCGCTGCTGGATGCGACATTGCAAAACGCCAATACTGCCGCGGGTTTGGAGGGGTTTCACCTCTTGCTGGAGCACGGCTCGACCAACCTGATCCAGGAGACGATCAATGGCGCCAACAATGTCGCGGCGGGCAAGATGATTGACCTCGCGGGAAACTCCGGCACCAGCCAGGCGATGCCGTTGCTCAAGGGAATCGTGACGGACGATCATCGCGACCTCACGCTACGTAAACAAGCGGTGCGCGCCTTGGCAAAAACCGAGGCGGGCGCGGGCACGCTCCTCATGCTCGCGGCGGACAGCAAACTGGCCGAGGAATTGAAAATGACGGCGGCGACGGAACTGAGCACGGCACGCTGGCCAAAGCTGCGCGACGAGGCATTGAAAATTCTCCCGCCACCGCCAGGCAAGAACTCTGAGCCGCTACCGCCGGTCGCGGAATTGGTCAAACGCAGTGGCGACGCGTCCAACGGGGCAAAAGTATTTCGCAGCGACACGGTGGGTTGCATCAAATGCCATCAAGTGAACGGCGAGGGCGTGGACTTCGCGCCGCGTCTTTCGGAGATCGGAACCAAATTAGGCAAAGACGCGCTTTATGAGGCGATCCTTGAGCCCAGCGCGGGCATCTCGTTCGGGTTCGAGGCATGGTCCATTGAGCTGAAGAACGGTGACGAGGCGTTCGGCCTCGTCGCCAGTGAGACCCCCGAGGAATTGGCGATCAAGGCGCAGACCGGCATCGTCACGCGTTACAAAAAGGCCGACATCGCCAAACGGCAGCAGTCGAAGACCTCCATCATGCCAGCCGGTTTGCAACAAACCATGACCACGCAAGAACTGGTGGATTTGGTGGAATATCTGACCACCCTGAAAAAGGCGGCGGAGTAACGACCGCCTTACAAAAGGGCCGGGGCATTGTATTGGAACTCCGAAAGCGGAGGGCGCAAAGTCTCGAGCATGATATTTCGAGCCATTTTGCAAGCAATTGTGCTGCTGCTCCGGTTGGGAGGACTCTTTCTGAAGGCGCTGGCGGTGTTGGGAATCGCCCGGCTGCTTCTTGGGACCCGCCGGACCTTTCGCCCCCGCTCCCTGTGGCGCCCCGGATACGCAACTGATGCCGTGAACGGATCGCGCTGGTGGAAATGGCGAAAATGGCTGTAGGCAGGGTGTCGGAAGGCCGCGATTCGCATCCATGGGTCGCGCGCCTAGAGGCTCAACTGCGGCGCTCGCTAAAAACCGAGCCCACAAAACGAAAAAGCCGGTCCATTCGGGCCGGCTTTCTCAGAAAGATTTGGCGACAACCTACTCTCGCGGAGTCTATAAAACCACTACCATCGGCAAGACTGTGTTTGACGGCCGAGTTCGGAATGGGATCGGGTCGGACCACAGCTTTATGGTCACCAAAAAATTGTTAAAGAACATTTCGCCGGATAAACCGGTGTTCCCTGAAAACTACATATAGAATAGGGCCACACAATTCGCGAGTTGAAATCGCAACCCTCAATAAAGAGGGTTAAAAGCGATCAAGCCGCACGACCTATTAGTATCAGTCCGCTAAGGGCCTCACGGCACTTGCACGCCTGACCTATCAACCCGGTAGTCTGCCGGGGGTCTTTAGGGACTTGCGTCCGGGAAACCGTATCTTGGGATGAGCTTGGCACTTAGATGCTTTCAGCGCTTATCTCTTCCGCGCATGGCTACGCAGCGATGCCCCTGACGGAACAACTGCCACACCAGAAGCGCGTCATTCTCGGTCCTCTCGTACTAAAGAATGAACCCCTCAAGTTTCCTGCGCCCACAGTGGATAAGGACCGAACTGTCTCACGACGTTCTGAACCCAGCTCGCGTACCGCTTTAACCGGCGAACAGCCGGACCCTTGGGACCTTCTCCAGCCCCAGGATGCGATGA
>CAZMLP010000596.1:0-4263 GCA_964566745.1 uncultured Verrucomicrobiota bacterium
TGGCCGGTTTTCCGATCCCTCTCCGTTGCCTCCGTGTCCTCCTGTTTAATTCGTCTTGCCCCTTCCTGTTCACCACCACTCTCCGCGTTTGCCTAGAACGTGTTGGCATTGTAACTTCCGCCAATGCCAGCCGCGCCTGACCAGCACCTCGCCCACCGGATTCACCGGTCAGCGATGCCATCCTCTTTTTTTGTTTGTGCGATCGCCGTCCTGTTGACCTCCGCCGGTCCCGCTGGCGCGCGCGACCTTCAGTTCAATCGCGACATCCGCCCGATCCTTTCCGAGAATTGTTATGCCTGCCATGGCCCGGACAAAAACACCCGCAAGGCCAAGCTCCGCCTCGATAACGCCGAGGGCGCCACGGCGGATCGCGAAGGCAAGGCGCCCGTGGTTCCCGGCAAACCCGAGGCGAGCGAGTTGATCAGGCGCATTACAACCATCGACGCGGACGATATCATGCCGCCGCCCAAGACCGGCAAGAAACTGACCCCGGAGCAGATCGCGTTGTTCCGCGAATGGATCGAGCAAGGCGCCAAATACGAGGGGCATTGGGCTTACCAACCGTTAAACCGCCCTCCGGCGCCGGGGATTCAAAACGCGTCCTGGCCGCTCAATCCCATCGACAATTTCATCCTCGCCCGTTTGGAGCGTGAGCAATTGAAGCCTTCCGCGGAGGCCGGTCGGCGGGTTCTCTTGCGGCGCGTCAGCCTCGATCTCACGGGCCTCCCGCCACGCCCGGAAGAAGTGGATCGTTATTCGCAAAGCACCGATCCGCATTGGTATGAGAGCTACGTCGATGGCCTGTTGCGGTCGCCACATTACGGCGAGCAAATGGCCATGCACTGGCTGGATCTCGTGCGTTACGCGGACACAGTGGGCTTTCACGGGGACAACGAGTTTTCCGCCTGGCCGTACCGCGATTACGTCATTAACGCCTTCAACGAAAACACGCCGTTCGACCGCTTCACGCGCGAGCAGATTGCCGGGGACCTCCTCCCGAACGCCACGGCGCGCACCCGCGTCGCCTCCGGTTTCAACCGCCTCAATCGCATGTCCACCGAGGGCGGGATTCAGGACAAAGAATATCTCGCCAAATACGCCGCCGACCGTGTCCGCACCATTTCCGCCACCTGGCTGGGCGCCACCCTCGGATGCGCCGAGTGCCACGACCACAAGTTCGACCCCTACACCACGAAGGATTTTTACTCGATGGAGGCGTTCTTCGCCGATCTGAACGAGAAGGGTTTTTACCCGGACGGCTACGGTCGCGGTGATTGGGGACCACGCCTGCCCCTGCCCTCCGACGACCAGATCGCGAGTCTCGGCGCGGCGGACAAAGAAGTGGCCCAAATCTCCAGCGCGTTGGCGGCGATCACTGACGACCACCTCGCCAACTCCCAGGAGCGCTGGGCGCGCAAGGTCAGCGGGCTGGAAAAGTCGAAGCGGCTCGGCTGGAAAAACGTCAAGCCAATCAGCGCGGCATCCAGCCAGGAGGCGACTCTTACCATCAAGGACGACAAATCCGTTCGTGTCAGCGGCAAGTTGCCCGAGTATGACGAATACACCGTCACGCTTCCGATGACCAACGGTGTGGTCGCGGCACTTCGGCTTGAATCACTCACGGATGACAACCTTCCCGGCAACCACATTTCCCGCGCCGGCAAAACATTTTACCTCTCCTCGGTATCGGTGGAGGTTCTTCGCGGCAAAGACAAACCTGCCGGGCCGGTAAGCCTCGCGAGCGCGCGCGCCGATGTTTCCGGCCTTGGCTACCCTGCCCCGTCCTTGCTCGACAACGATCCGCAAACCGCGTGGTCGCCCGGGGGCGGTCCGCCGGGTCGCCGCTCTGTGGTGTTACGCCTCGCGGAGCCGATTAAGGGGGGCAAAGACGTGACGCTCCAGGTTCACCTGCATCATTTGGCCAGCCAGCCGCGCCAGCAACTCGGCGCGTTTCGCTTCTCGACCAGCGAGTTTGCGGACGACGGCTTTGACGACTTGGGCCTGCCAAAGAACGTCATTGAAGCCGCCAAAATCCCGCGCGCAAAACGGACCGTGGCACAAGCGGCAACCCTCGCCTCCTACTATCGCCAGGTGGCGCCGGAGTTAACCTCGCTCACACACCGGCTTGCCCTGGCCGCGGCGCGGCGTGACCGGATCGCGGGCCAGGTGCCCACGATGCTCGTGAGCGAGAAGCGCGACTCCCGCACCATGCGAATATTGCCGCGCGGCAACTGGATGGACGACTCGGGCGAGGTGGTCCAGCCCTCCGTCCCCAAGTCACTCGGCGCGTTCAAACCCGCGGGCGAGAAAGCCAACCGGCTGGATCTGGCTGACTGGCTGGTGTCGCGCGACAATCCGGTGACGGCCCGCACCTTTGTAAACCGTCTTTGGAGGATCTATTTCGGCGTCGGCTTAAGCAAGAATCTCGATGACCTCGGCTCGCAGGGCGAGTGGCCCACGCATCCCGAGTTACTGGACTGGCTCGCGGCGGAATTCCGCGACAGCGGCTGGGACATCAAGCATGTCATCCGCTTGATTGTGACCTCGCGCACGTATCGGCAAACCTCCACCAGCAACACCACGCTCGACGAGCACGACCCTTACAACCGGCTGCTCGGCCATCAGAATCGCTTCCGGCTGGATGCCGAGGTTGTCCGCGACAACGCGCTCGCGATTTCCGGTTTGCTCGCCAACCAAATCGGCGGCCCGAGCATCCGTCCCTACCAGCCGGAGCGATATTACGCGGCGTTGAACTTCCCCGCGCGCGAGTACGTCCCCAGCCGTGATGAGGATCAATATCGCCGGGGCGTTTACGTCCACTGGCAACGCACCTTCCTGCACCCGAGCCTGCTCGCGTTTGACGCCCCCGGCCGCGAGGAATGCACCGCCAATCGCGTCAATTCCAACACCCCCCTGCAAGCGCTCGTCCTGTTAAACGACCCCACTTACGTCGAGGCCGCACGCGTCTTTGCCGAGCGGATCATGCACCGTGAACGCGACACCGCGAAACGAATTGAGTGGGCCTTCCAAGAGGCGCTGTCCCGCTCGCCGCGTCCCGAGGAGCAAAAAATTCTCGCCGGGTTGCAGGCGCAACAACTTTCGCGCTATCAAAAGGATTCCACGGCCGCGAAGGATCTGGTTCAGACCGGCCAATCCGCGCCTGCGGGCAATCTCGACACCGCTGAACTGGCCTCATGGACGGCCGTGACGCGCGCCATTCTGAACTTGCACGAAACGATCACCCGGAATTGAGCTATGCAGCCAAACCTTCACGATTTGCGATGGCAGCTTTCCCGCCGGTCCTTTTTGTCCCGCGCGGGCGCCGGTCTGGGCGCGCTCGCGCTCGGCTCCTTGCTGAACCCGCGCCTCCTCGCTGACGCGGAATCAGAGAAGTGGCGCGGCATCCTCACCACGCCGCATTTCCCGCCCAAATGCAAACGCGTCATTTATCTCTATCAGGCGGGGGGGCCGTCGCACTTGGAGACCTTCGACAATAAGCCGAAGCTGGCTCAAATGCACGGCCAGGGCATGCCCGAGTCCTTCACCAAGGGGCAGCAGATCGCGCAACTGCAGGGGCAAAAGTTGAAGTGCTTCGGCCCGCAGTTCGAGTTCAAGAAGTTCGGCAAATCCGGCCAGGAGATCTGCACCCTGTTCCCGAAGATCGGCGAGGTCGCGGACGAGATCGCCATCGTCCGCTCAATGTACACCGAGCAAATCAATCACGATCCCGCCCACACGCTGATGAACACCGGCTCCATCATCGCCGGTCGGCCCAGCATGGGCTCGTGGCTGCTCTACGGGCTCGGCGCGGCCGCCGAGGACCTGCCCGGTTACGTCGTCCTCATCTCGCAAGGCCGTGGCGGCCAGATGCAGCCGATCGCCGCGCGGCAGTGGCATAGCGGTTTCCTCCCGAGTAAATTTCAAGGCGTCAAATTTCAGTCCAAGGGAGACCCGGTGCTTTACATCAAAAATCCGGCCGGCGTCTCCTCCAATGACCAGCGCGAAATTGTCGATGCCGTCAACCACCTCAACCGGCTGGAGCACGACGCGGTGTTCGATCCGGAGATCAACACCCGCATCGCCCAATACGAGATGGCCTTCCGCATGCAAACCAGCGTGCCCGGCCTGATGGACATCAAGAACGAGCCGCAAAATATTCTCGACGATTACGGCGCAAAGCCCGGCGACGGCAGCTTCGCCTCGAACTGCCTTCTGGCCCGCCGCCTGGCCGAGCGAGGGGTTCGCTTTATTCAATTATATCAT
>CAZMLP010000597.1:0-3007 GCA_964566745.1 uncultured Verrucomicrobiota bacterium
CGCAACAAGCTGCTCGCGCGGCAATCCCGCCTGCGACTTGATGCCGAGGTGGTGCGGGACGTGGCGCTCGCCTCCGCCGGCTTGTTGAGCCCGCGTGTGGGCGGCCCGCCGGTTTTCCCCCCGCAACCCGACGGCGTGCTCTCGCTCGGCCAGGTGAAACGTGAATGGAAAACCAGCGAGGGCGAAAACCGGTACCGGCGCGGCCTCTACACCTTTTTCTTTCGCGCGACACCGCATCCCGCGTTGTCGGTCTTTGACGCGCCGGAGGGGTTCACCGCCTGCACCCGCCGCCTCCGCAGCAACACTCCTCTCCAGGCCCTCACGTTGCTCAACGACCGCGCGTGTTACGAGTTTGCCGGGGCCTTGGCGAACCGGGTGTTGACCGACGGTCCCCGCGATGACAACAGGCGGCTGGAATACGCCTTCCGGCTTTGCCTAAGCCGGTCACCGGGCAAGGACGAGACCGCGCGGCTGCGCGACTTGCTGCGCCAGGAGCGAACGGTTTCCGAACCGCCGGGCGAAAGCAAAAAGGCCAAGGACGGATCCGTCGCCGCTCCCAAGGTTGATCCGCAATTGGTGGCATGGACGACGGTGGCCCGCGTGCTTTTGAACTTGGACGAGACGATCACCCGGGAGTAAAACTCGACGCGGCGTTTTGGCGGCTTAATAATCGCCTCACCAGGCAGACGTCACTTAATCAACGGGGGTTTGATGATGTCTTCGAAGTGCGCCAATTGCGGAGCAAACAACGAAGCCGCTGACAGCGGCACGTGCAAGTATTGCGGCTCTTTTCTCGAGCCTATGACCACCCAATCCGGGAGTGCTTTTTCGACGTTGGAACTGGCTTTGGCGGAAGCAAAAAAACACGCCAAAGACTTGGAGGATTTGATTCAAATTAAGGAACAGGAGCTGAAAGCGGTAATGGAGGATGTGGAGATTGCCCGCAAGGCGGCTATTGTGGGACGCATAACCTCTCGTGATGCGGACAAGTTCCATGGCATGCGGGTGATGATTGCCACAGCAGTAGCGATCGCTGCCGCGTATGGCAGCCTGCAGTTGTCAAATGGCTGGTTGGAGGAAATGTACCGGAAGAATCATTTAGTCGGCACTCTTACCACCATGGGATCATCAGTCTTGATCGGAATCATCGCTTTATTGGCGGGTTTTCTGGCCTACACACTCATCAGCCCTTCCAAAAGCCTGAAAACGGCTCCCGACCAAATGGCCCGGCAGGCGGCCATAGCCGGCTACCTCAAGGAAAGCAAAGTGTTGGAGGAATCTTTTGGACGCTCGCCGGCGGAACAGGCCCGTTTGAAGGTCGAGTTGGAGCTTCTGCGGAAAAAACTCGCCAGCGAGGCCATGGCCGAAATTCCCTCCGAAACGAAAGGTCCGATAACTGGAGTGGATCCGGCGGAAAAGGAGAGGACTTGCCGTGAGGAACTCAGGAACCTCCAGCAAAAGCTTCTTCTTGCCCGCGACCAGCAAGGCAAAGCGTTGCAAATGATCGTGCAAGCTCGGGAAGCACGAAACGTGTGATGGACAAACAGAGAGAAGCGGGTTGCCTTGGCAAAACCTGAGCCCCCGGGAATTCATTTCCGGCTTTCGAACGTGATTTTCACACACGCAAAAGGGCCCGTGTTACGACAGTCTCGGTTTCTCCCAAATGTGGTGCCAGAGTGAAATGGGAAGCCGCCCGGCCTTCCATCTTGTGTGAGTTTTGCGGATCGACCATTCAGCACGGGTCCTGGGACGCTTCCTCACTCGGCGGATTGAACCTGTCGTTGCAGGAGCTGCGGCTGGTGATCCAGGCGACGGGTTGAGAGCCGGATATTTTGTCACCTGACCGGTTGAACCAAATCGGCAACGGGAGCGTCTAACAAACATGGGGGTATGCATCAGCCGTGCAATACGACGGAGCGGTTCCTTGGAAATTGACGGTTGGTGTTTGGCAGGAGCAGGCGTAGAAATCGGAATCTCAATCATGGTGAATCAAGCCATGCGGTAATCGCCACCAAGAAATGGCGGGTAACGAGTGAAGAATGACAGGCAGAAAATCAAATTATCGGCGGAGGCGCGGAGGAAATCATAAATGGACCATTTTCGGGCGATTCAAGGTCATTCAAGCCTTCCGCTATTTCGCGCATCATACCGACTTGGTGGACCGATGGCGCATAGGCTTCCGGGTGGCGCAGCCGTCCCGGCTGCCCGCACTTGGTGTCCCGCCAAGCGCCGCTCCGGGCCGATCAAGGTGGATCAAGCCGTTAACAATCCTCTACTCGGGTTGCAAAGGCGCCTTGCCCGGGACACCTTGTCGTTCCAGCGTGACGTTTCACAAGAAGCCGGAATTTCCAACAAACTCGGGTCAATCAAAGTAAATCAAGCTATCCAAATGAGCTTCGGTCCCGAACCGGGCGGCACGAAAACAAGCGAGAGATCAGCGAAAAACAGAGCAACAGGGACCGAGATCCACTCCGTGGGACGGTTTTGCCCTGCCGCTTTAAGAGGGCTTGCGCGGGTTCGGTGCGCGGAAGGAATTCAAGCCTCGGGGATGGACTTGATGCGCCGGCGGCGACTGCCCCCCTTTTGTTGCTTATGTGCAATGTGTTATGAAAAATTTAACACGCGAGATCGACGGTCAATTCCAGCCCGATCAAGCCAGATCAAACCATCGGAGGGAGTTATGATATTTGAACGGACTATGCCCAAAGGTTCACCAAACTCTTAAAATCACAAACACCCAGCAGATGTCAGGTTCCCGACAGGATAGCTACTATCGGCTTATTCGTTCGCCGGGGTATCCTTTTGCATTCCAATCTCTTATTGACGCCTCAGAGGGGTCTGATACAGTGGCCCCGAAGCGCAACAAAGAACTAGCGGTGCCGGTGTCACAAAGACAGATTGTCCGTGGTGAAATGTTCAAGGACATTCAGAGTCCTGCCCGTAGCAGCATCTCCTCACTGGGTTTTTTGAGCGGCAAACACCCCTATGAGCAACGAATCCCGATTGT
>CAZMLP010000598.1:0-4121 GCA_964566745.1 uncultured Verrucomicrobiota bacterium
CCCCGGCGGTGGCGCCGCTCCCAAAGCCGAGCACGAAGACCTGTTTCGCATCGGGCTTGGCCAGCATGGGCAGGTGCGCCAGAAGATATTGCGTGGACAAATCACCGTACGTCGTGGCGTCCGGCTTGCCATTCACGCGCAGGGTGATCTGCCCCGGATTGACAAAGCCATGGTCCTTCTCGACAGAAACCGTCGCGTCGGGGGCGTCCTCGTAGAAAAGCAACTCGGCTTTTTCACGCGCCTTGCGGTATTCGGCGAACTTGATGGTGTTCGACCGAATGCGAAAAATTCCCGAGCTAAAAATATCCCGCCAGCCCGCGCCGGTGACCGGCCCGGCCGCCAGAAAAACCACGGCCACGACCGCGGCCAGGCCGGCCAGACCGCGTTCCCCACGCGCCCAAGCCGTCGCCAGCGCGCCGAGGCAAAGAATCGTCACCAGAATGAAAAACGAGGCGCGCAACCCGGCGTGCGGCATAAGCACAAAACCAGTGACCAGCGAGCCAACCACCGCGCCAACGGTGTTCCATGTGAGCAAACGGCCCACTTGGCCGCCGAGGGCCTGGCCGCCGGCCTCCAGATGGCGAATCCAAAGCGGCAGCACGGCGCCGAGCAGTCCGGCAGGCAGACCTAGCACGACAATAGCCATGCCCGCCGTGATGATTTCGTTGAAACGGTAGCCCATCTCGCTCGCCGCCAATCCGGTCTTCACTTCGACGTAAAACCCCGCCCAATTCACGATGCCGAGCACGAGCAGACCGATCATGGTCGCGCCCGCCAGCAGGAGGCCAATGCTCGCGACGCCCTCCGGGATGTTCTTCCACCGGGCCGAGGCGATCACGGAGCTACCGAGTCCAATTCCCAGAATGAACGCCATGAGCACGATGGCAAATGATTGCAGCGACGCGCCAAAGATGAGACCGAGCGAACGGGAGGCGAGCACTTCCAAGCCCATGGAAACCGCGCCGGTCAAGGCCACCAACGCGCAGCCGGAGGCAAAGATCGATGGCGGCGAGGCAGAGGCCGGCTTTGCCGCGGCGGGTTTAGTCGCGAGGGGAACCGGTGTGTCCTGTTTTCGCGAGAGGACCACCGCGACCAGGCCGATGACCACGTTCGCCAGCGCGGTCATTTGCAGCGAGGAGACCATGCCCAGGGCCTGAACCAGATAAAACCCCGCGAGCCACGCGCCGAACACGGCGCCCAGGCTGTTCACGGAGTAGAAGCGCGCGGACCATCGTCCCGCCTCGGCGGAGCGGCGTTGGAGCCACGCGGCCAGCAGCGGCAGGGTGCCGCCCATCATGACGGTGGGACCCAGCAGCAAGGCGACGCTGAGGAGCGATTTTATTCCCAGTAAAAACCAGCGGTCCTCCAGATGGCCGCGCCCAACCAGAACAAAGAGCGCGTCCGCGTTTTGATACAAGCCGTGAAACAATACCGCATAAACGCCGATGCCAATTTCCAGCCGGCCGTACAGCTCCAGCGGAGTTGAGGTGCGGTCCGCAACTTTGCCAAGCAGCCGGTTGCCCAAGGCGAGGCCGCCCATGAAAACCGCCAGCACAACGGTTTGCGCCTGCACGGTGCTGCCCAGGAGGAGAGTGAGGTACTTGGACCAAAGCACCTCATAGATCAGCGCGGTGGCGCCGGAGCAAAAGAAAAGGAGCAGAACGATCATAGGTGCCACGCCAACATTACCTTTTCCTTATCGGCAGTGTCGATGTCGCACTTCAGAGCCACTTTAAATCCGAAAACCGAAAATCAACCGACCGGGGCGCTGATTTTATTTTCGCCGGCAGAGGAAGCAATCGGCCAAGGCTCCGACCGAAACGCCGATCGCGTACGCCAAAAGATCCGGCCAGTTAAAGGTGGCCCCCAGAACCAACGCTCCGATCCGCGTGGAACGGATCTGATCGGTCCAGGGCGAGTGATAGAGCTGGGAAAACTCGATGCCCCAGGCAAAACCAACTGCGAGAAGAGCCAATCGCGGAGTGGAGGCGCGGCAGAAGAGGAGCGCGAATCCGCAAAACACCAACAACGCCCAAAGCGAATCGGCGCCGTATTTGGCGATGAACGGCGGCCAGTGGAGGAAACGCGATCTTAACAACAAGCCGCTCCCCATCACCAGGGCCGACAGCAAGAGATAAACCGGACGGCTTCGTTGGACTGGTTGGGTTGTCTTGCCCGTATTCATGCAGTTAAGACCCGCAGGTCGCCTGAGAGTCGCAAAAAACATGGCTGCCAGGCCTCGCGCGGACACTAACTTGCCTGCCGACGGTGTCGATGTCGCGCCCCCCTAAAATACCCGCACTTGGATGGGCGCTACAAGCCCACCCCGACTCGCCTTGTTCCCCTTGCGGCCCCGGCGAAGTTCACGCAATCTCACCGTCGCGAAAGCGGGAGGAGAACCCCTGATCCTTTGAAGGCAGCGATGTCCTCTTTTTCCCGGTTTTCCGTGAATATCAAGCGTGATTTGAAGATGATAACCTCAACCATGAAACCATTCCGCAAAACGACCGGCGTTCTTTTGACCGCCCTGCCCTGGCTGCTCGCCGTCTCCGGCGCCGCGCAAACACCGCCGGCCCTGGAGGCTCGCCTCCTCGCGGGCGTCAATATCACCGGCACACCCGGCGATGTGTATGTGGTTCAGACCACGACGAACGCGGCGAACACCAACTCCTGGAGCAGTCTGGCCTTTGTGCAAATGCCGGGGACCAACCAACTGTTCGTTGATCCCAGTGGAGCGTCCGCCGGGCAAAGATTTTATCGGGCTGTACTGGTCAACACGTTGACCAATATGGTTTTCATTCCACCCGCCACATTCAAACAGGGCAGCCCGGCGGGCGAAATCGATCGCCGCTCCGACGAGGGACCGCAGACGACGGTGACGCTCAGGCGGGGCTACTGGGTCGGCAAATACGAGGTGACCCAGCGTGAATACCTGGCTGTGACGGGCTCGAATCCGAGTTACTACACAAATAATCTCGACCGGCCGGTGGAGAGCGTGGGCTGGCCGACCGCCACCAATTATTGCGCCCTGCGCACCGCGCAAGAGGCAGCCGCCGGGCTTATTCCCGCCGGAAGTTACTATCGGCTCCCGACCGAGGCGGAATGGGAGCACGCGGCGCGCGGCGGCTCCTCGACCCGGTTCAGCCATGGTGAAGACCCTTCCGCAGCGGACACAGGCAACTATGCCTGGACCCTCGAAAACAGCAGCCTCACGACCTATCCGGTGGGACAAAAGTTGCCCAATCCAATCGGATTATACGACATGGGTGGAAACGTGTGGGAATGGTGCTCGGACTGGTATGGCCCCTACTCCGGCGGCTGGGCGGTTGATCCGCAAGGACCGCCGACAAACGACATTGGTTTCAAGGTGATCAAGGGCAGCAGCTTTGACGGATCCAAATCCGCTTGCCGTCCGGCCCGGCGGTGGTTCCACGGGTCGCACGAGGCCCTCACGGACAGCGCGATCGGTTTCCGGGTGGTGCTGGTCACGCCGTGAGTCCGCTTCGCCCGGCGGAAAAAGCTTCGCCGCCCGCGTGATTTCCCGCATGGTTCCGATCCAATATGATTTGGATCGGAACCTCCGGCTTTCAGTATCCCGAGTGGAAGGGCCACTTCTACCCGGCCAAGCTGCCGAACGCGAAAATGCTCGCGTATTACGCCGGGCAATTTCCGACCACCGAGATCAACTACACCTTCCGTCAAATCCCGGCCGACACAACGATCAACAACTGGATCGCGGCGACGCCGGAGAGCTTCTGGTTCACACTGAAGATCCTGCAGCAGGTCACCCACATCAAACGGTTGCGCGGCTGCGAGGCGCTGGTGGGGGAATTTGCGGCGGCGGCGCGGAAGTTCGGTCCGAAGCTGGGTATTATTTTGGTGCAACTGCCGCCGAACTTTAAAAAAGATCTCGCGGTGTTGGGAGATTTTCTGGGCGCCTTGCCCAAAGACCTTCGATTCACCCTCGAGTTTCGCAACGAGTCATGGTTCGCCGATGATGTTTACGCGCTCCTGCGGCAACACAAGACCGCGCTTTGCATCGCGGACAGCGACAAGATTCACACCCCGGAAATTGCGACAGCGGAGTTCGGTTATTTTCGCCTGCGCGACGAGGGCTACAG
>CAZMLP010000599.1:0-4024 GCA_964566745.1 uncultured Verrucomicrobiota bacterium
GAGCACCGGCTGGCGCGCAAATATTGCCTCTCGGAAATCTTTGCCGTGCTGGCCGAGCGTTTTCAGGCCATTCGCAAGGCGCTCAATGATCTCGCGGACCGCCTCGTCTCCTTGAGTGACATCGATTCCACTGCGCACCTGATTTTGCCGCGAAGTGCCGGGGCCTGACGGGCATGCTGTTTTAACGGGCTCGCCAGCGGAGCAGACGGAGCGCGTTGCCAATCACGAGGACGTCGGAAAAACCCATCGTGGCGGCGCAAATCACAGGGCTGAGAAAACCGAGCGCCGCGAGCGGGATGGCCGCCGCGTTATAAAAGAACGCCCAGAACAAGTTTTGTTTGATCGTGCGCAAGGTGGCGCGCGCCAGGCCGAGCGCCTCCGGCACGGCTTGAATATCCGACTTGAGGAGAATAATGTCAGCCGCCTCACGCGCGACATCACTCGCCCGGCTGACCGCGATACCGAGGTCCGCTTGCTCTAACGCAGGGGCGTCATTGATGCCATCCCCGATAAACGCCACCCGCTCGCCGCACGCCTGAAGCTTTTGGACAATTTCCGCCTTTTGCTCCGGCCGAACACCGGCAAACACGTTGACCGCCGGAATCCCCGCGCGCTCGGCAATCGCCGCCGCGGTCTCGTGCCGGTCCCCCGTGACCAGATAAGCTTTTAGCCCTTGCCCTTTCAACTCGCGGATTACTTCATTCGCCGCTGGCTTTAATTCATCACGCAGCGCAAAGGCCGCCACCAAGTGATGGTCGCGCGCCAACCCAATTACGGTGGCTCCTTGCGCGGTAAATCGTTTGACGAACTCGGCCACACCCTCCACACCAGCCTCCGCGCCGCTCTCCGCAAGCCATTCCAACGATCCCAACCGAAACGCCTCTGTCCCATCTTGCGAATCCGTGAATTTCGCCGTCACTCCCCGTCCACGCAGTTCTTCCCAGTTGAAAATCGCCCTTGTCGTTCCCCCTTCTTTCGCCCGGTCCTTTGCCCATGCGGCCACCGCTTGGCTCAAGGGATGATTCGAGCCACTCGCCAAAGCCCCGACGACCGAAACGGCATCCACCTCTGAAAAACTGGGAGCAACCCACACTTCCGCCGCAGTCACCTGCCCCATCGTCAGCGTGCCAGTTTTGTCGAACAGTACCGCTGTGATCGCGCCCGATTTTTCCAAGGCCACGCCGTCCCGGATGAGCACGCCGCGCCGCGCGGCGGCGTTCGCCCCGGCCATAATGGCCGCCGGGGTGGCCAAGCCCATCGCGCACGGACAGGCGACGATCAACACCGCCGTCGCCTGGATGATCGCCGCCGCCCAAATGCCATCGGGCGAATGGGCCGCCCAAAGGAATTTTCCCAACCAATGGCTCGCGGCGCGCGCGGCGTCCGGGAAAAACCCCCAAACCAAAGCCGTCGCCAGGGCGATTGCCACCACGATGGGAACAAACACATTGCTCACCCGGTCCGCCAGCCGTTGGATGTTCGCGCGGCTCCCCTGCGCCCGCTCCACCACCGCGATGATTTGCGCCAGCGCGGTGGCCTCGCCCGTTCCGGTCACCCGCGCCACCAGGCGGCCGCTCTGGTTCAATGTTCCCGCGTAGAGCTTTGTGCCAGCACGCTTTTCCACCGGCAGCGACTCTCCGGTGAGCATGGACTCATCCACAGCCGACTCGCCCTCGGTTACCTCGGCATCCACAGCCACCCGGTCGCCCGGGCGCAAAACGACCCGGTCCTCCGGCCGCAACTCGCTTACTGGAACCTCCCGCTCCATTCCAGCCGGCTCCAGCTTCCGCGCCGTGGCCGGGGCCAGATTCAGCAACGCTTTCAACGCCGCCGCCGCCTTCGTGCCAACGCGCGACTCCACCCAATGTCCGAGGCTGATCAGCGTGATGATCGACGACGCCTCCATGAAGTAGAGGTGTCCGTGCGCGCCCGTGAGCAAACCCCACACGCTATAGGTGTAGGCCGCTGTCGAGCCAAGGGCCACCAGCGTGTCCATGTTTGACGCGCCGCGTTTAAGCTGATTCCACGCGCCGCGATAGAATTGTGCCCCGCCAATAACCTGCACCAGTGTAGAGAGCACGAATGCCACCCATTGAAACGACCGGGAGGTTCCGGCTCCGAATCCCCATTCGGCGGTCATCAGAACTGCCGTCACCGCCAAGCCAAGCCAAAGATTCAACTGCCATTCGTTCTTCCCATGCCCATGCTCATCGTCGTGACTGTGCCCCTGCCCTGCCCCACCCTGTTCATGCACCGGCTCCGCCTCATAACCAGCCTCCACCACGGCCTTGGCCACCGCCGCCTCGTCTGGCACGGCACCCGCCACCCAGCGCGCCAACGCGGTTTTGCCCCCCAAATCGACCATTACGCTGGCCACGCCCGGAACCCCCTCCATCGCCTCGCGGACGTGCCGCGCGCAATTGCCGCAAGTCATTCCAGTGACAATGAACCGCGAGGATTCGCCGGGGTTAGCTTTCGGTGGGGTGGTTGCCGGAGGATCGCCCGGTCGCGTCGCGCTCATGCCCCAACCTTGAAGAATTCTGCTTCCGAGTCAAATTCGACGCAAGAGTCAGAAGTGTGTTTACCACGGACTGTCACCCGCCTCGTAAGCAGCCAAGGCCTCCAGCCGCGCGCCAGTCCCGGGTGTGCACCCCCCCGGACTTCGATCATGAATTCCAGCCAGGCGGTGAAATTCAATCCCGCCAGCAGGATGACGGGAGGTTCGCCAAAGTCCACAGCCACTTGATAGACCCGTCCGAATCGCTCCGGCCCCAAGTCGAGGCAGACACGCCGGAACTCCGGGTTCTCAGGGTCGTGGGCCAGCGGGAAAAGGCTGGTCAGTTTGGGAAAGGGCCACTTGTCGCTCGACGCCGGCAACAGGGCCGCGGCGAAATCCTGCGCCAGGTGGCAGCCAATTTGTGGAACGGCCGGATCATCACGGTAGAACAAGTTGCCGCCCTGGACCCGGGAGAAAAAGCGGGCGGCGTCCGGCGGCAATGGGGCGCGGTGATTTCCAGTTCGTGACACCGGATAAATCTCGAAACCGCAGGTCGCAGTTTGGCGCGGTGCGCAAAAAATCGACAAGTGAATCAACCAATTCGCTGGTCGTGTCCGTTCCCGGGTCAGGAGGTGGCGAGCGTCCCGTAACGAGGCGGCGAATCGTCGCGCCAGGAGAACGGCTCCTCGGTGAGCAGCCGCTCCAGGGCGGTTGCAAAGTCCGGCGCAAACACAAGATGGCCCTCCGGCCAGCCGCTTTGCTCATGGTCGCATTCGATCACACGGCCGCGGCACCCGCCAACGGTCTCGATCGCCAGATAATCCGCGTCCCCGAGATCGCAAACAATTCGCCAAGTCTTGCCCGCCTCGTACAGCTCATCTTTAGGGGAAATAAACCCCATGTCCGCGATGGTGGTATTGTCATCCACTTGTGGGATGATGAATTCGAACCAGATTTGCGTTGGCTCGCCGGTGTAAAAATTTTTGGAGGGACGGGAGCGCCGAAGCGTGGCGCCATTGGCATGGCTGTAAAATTTCACCAACGCCTCGGGGAGGCGCTGCCGCGCCACCTCCATTTGGGCGTCTGTGCAGGGCGGCGCGCACTGGTGCTGGGTCCGCAAAATCCCGACGGCCTCGGTGAGGTTCATAAAAAAGATGTCGAACCAGCGCCCGCTGGATTAAACCGCCCGCCCTTGCTTTTTAAGCCCAACACCCCCTGGAATCAAGCACCTGTTCGTAATTTGGACGCGGCAAAATGTGGGGCGGAAGAAGACCCGTTAGGACTCGGCCCGGCTCGCGTTGATAGCCGTAACGAGTTGCCTCAAGAGAAAAGGATACCGGGGATAAACCCGGTCAGGGAATCGTTGCCTCACGATGGAGGATACCAAGCGCAGTGAAGAATGCCTGGAGCTTTTGCTCAATATTTTTCTTGAGGAGCACCGGGTTGAGAGTCTTGTGCTGGAGTTTCAATTGGTGCCGGCTCTGGGGGGAGAGACCGGGGCAATTGACCAGCCGCTGGTAAGGCGTT
>CAZMLP010000600.1:0-3191 GCA_964566745.1 uncultured Verrucomicrobiota bacterium
CGGTCGCCGCCTCGTCGTCCACGGTGGACGAAAACGGCTCCGGGCAATTCATCCTCACCCGCACCGGGGACGTGAGCCAGAACTTGGTGGTCAATTTCGCCACGGGCGGAAACGCCACCCCGTTGGCTGACTACAATGGCATAGGCGACCGCGCCACGATTCCGGCCGGCTCCAGCCAGTTGATTGTCACCGTCACATCAATCGACGATCCTTTCCGCGAGGAGCCCAACGAGACGGTGACTTTGAACCTTCTGCCGGCCTCGACCTACAACGTCGGCGATCCTGCCGGAGCCACCATTACGATTGGCGACAATGACAATGGCCAGCCAGCGGTGGGTTTCACCCTGCTCTCCTCCAGTGTGCCCGAGTCCGTGGGCACCGCCACTGTGGCGGTCGCTGTGAGTGCCGACCCCGCCGAGGGCTCGGATGTCACGGTGGACTACAAGTTTGCCGTCGGCACCACCGCGTTGCCCGGCATCGATTTCCCGCTTAACGCCACAACTGGCCGGCTGGTCTTCACGCACAACACCAATCCGCCTGATTCAGCATACGCGGGGCGCATCCAGCTCATTTCCATTCCCATCATCGACAACACCAACGCCCAGCCAAACCGCACGATCTTTCTGACGCTGCTCGAGCCGGCGCCGAACCTCAGCAACGACATCGTCACCAACATCATGGATGATCCCATGAACCCGGGTACGCAGACGACAAACGTGGTTACCAACCTGGTCATCACCCCGGTGCCGATGAACGCCTACTTCGACACGTTCAAGACCCACACCCTGACCCTCTTGGACGACGACGCCTCGGTGGTGAATGTCGAGGCCACGGACCCGGTCGCCATGGAGGCAGGCGCGAAAACGGGCCTCTTCACCATTCGCCGGTCGAACACCAACGGCAACCAGACGGTCTATTTCGCGTTCTCTGGCACAGCAACGCCGGGGCGGGATTACCAGACCGTGGACAGTCCCATTGTCATTCCGGCCGGACAGGATTCTGTGGCGATACCAATCATTCCGGTGGACGATCCAATTCAGGAATACATGGAGGATGTTCACATCTCTCTTCTAAGGGCGCCAGGAGCCCAGTTGGGAAGCACTGACGCCGCTGTCAACATCATCGACAATGATGGCACGATCGAATTCACCGCCACCGCCTATTCTGTCACTGAAGGAGTTGGCGTCGCGCAAATCCCGGTCCGCCGAACCAGTGACACGAATTCCACCGTGCTGGTGCAATACGTGTTGTCGGCCGGCTCGGCGACGCCAGGCGCGGATTTCGCGCTCACCAACGGCATCATCGCCTTCGGCCCGGGCGAAATTCTCAAGAACGTGCCAGTGACCATCGTGGACGATTCCCAAGTCGAACCGCCTGAAACCATCAACCTGCTCTTGCGCAACGCGGGCGACGGCTCGTCTCTCGGAGGCCAAAGCACGGCCACCCTGAGCATTCTTGACAACGACACCGCCGCCGAGTTCGCGCAGCCAACTTTCCGCGCCTATGAGAACTCGACCAACGCGATCATCACCGTGCATCGCGTGGGCGTGGCAACAAATAGCTTCAGCATTGATTATCTGGTCCTCGCCTCGACCGGCACGAATCTCAACGCCACGCCAAATGTCGATTTCGTCGCGACCAACGGGACGTTAAACTTCGGCCCCGGCCAGACCGAGGTCACGTTCCCGGTGCGGATTCTGGATGACACCCTCTTCGAGGGGGACGAGCGAGTTAGCCTGGTGCTCACCAACGCCAGCGCGACCGGCAGCATCGGCCAGCAAAGCGCCGCCGAGTTGGTGATTGTGGATGACGAGTGTTACCTCGAATTCTCGTCACTCACCAATGGCGCGCCCGAGTACAGTGGCGCCGCGCAGATCGTCATTCGCCGCGTTGGCGGCACGGTCAACCCGGTGAACGTCTCTTTCTCGACCGCGCCGGGCACCGCCAAACCCAACAAGGATTACGTTGCGATCTCCGGCACGATCAGCTTCGCGGGAGACTCCTATGTGTTGCCGCCGGATGGCAGCGGCGTGCCGCAATTCCAACCGGGCGAGACGAACAAGACTGTCACCGTGCGGGTGCTGGACAACGTCACTGGCGAGGGGGATCGCCAATTCACGGCCAGCGTCGCCACGCCGCGCGGGCCCCTTAATGCCCTGCCTGGCTCGGTCACGCTGGGCTCGCAAACGAACACCATTGTCACCATCCTTGATGACGAGGCTCCTGGTTATGTGGACTTCCAATACAATCCCGGCCAGGGGACGGACCAAAACGTCTTGAGTGTGGCCGTTCAGCCGGATGGCAAGACGCTGCTGGGTGGCGCGTTCACCAAGGTAGACGGCATTGTGTTCAACCACATCGCCCGGTTGCACGATGACGGCTATTTGGACAGCTTCCTGAACCCCGGAGGCGGTGCGGATCAGAACGTTCTCGCTGTGGCCGCCCAGGCGGACAATCGCGCGCTGGTGGGCGGTGATTTCACCGCTATCAGCGGCGTCACCCGGACGCGCATTGCGCGCCTGAAAGGTGACGGCACGGTGGACGACACCTTCGTGCCCGGTGGCGGCGCGAACTCGTTGGTACGAGCCATCGCCGTGCAACCCAATGGCGCAATCTTGATTGGCGGTGATTTTACCCAAATTGACGGCGTTCCTCGCGCCGGAGTGGCCCGGCTGGCGGCGGATGGCTCCCTGGACACCTCGTTCAACCCGCTGGCGGGCGCAACGAGCGGCAGCGTGTATACCCTGGCGGTGCAACCGGACGGCCATATTTTGGTGGGCGGATCGTTTGCCGCTTTCGGCTCGACGGGGCGCTCATTCCTCGCACGGTTGAACAATGACGGCTCGCCTGACGTCTCCTTCCAGCTGACCGGCTCGCCGGATCATGCGGTGCGTGCGCTGGCGGTGCAGGCGGATGGGCGAATCATCGCCGGTGGCGAATTCACCACCATGGGTGGGGCGGCCCGGGCAGGTGTGGCGAGGCTTAACGCGGATGGTTCGCTCGACTCCGCGTTCGATCCCGGCGCGGGCAATATTGTTTACGCGGTGGGGGTTGTGCCAGATGGCAAAGTCATGGTTGGTGGCGCGTTCACAAACTTCAACGGGCTGGCCATCAACCGCCTTGCGCGACTCAATCCGGACGGCTCCGTGGACGACGGCTTCGCCATCGGCAGTGGGGCGAACGGGACCATT
>CAZMLP010000601.1:0-7643 GCA_964566745.1 uncultured Verrucomicrobiota bacterium
AATCGTAATCCTGGATGGCGTAAATAATGTCGAAGCCGATCAACCAGAACACCACCGCAATGGCCATGAGGATAGGCAGGATCGCGCTTTCGCGCATCGGCCAAAAATGGAATTCACCTTTGACCGCCAGCCACGCGCCAATGGGCGCCAGAGCCAGCGCGACACCGAGGTAAACGTGCGTGTAGTCCGTGAAGCGCTTCGTCAAGGAGTAGAAACAAACCACGAACAGCGCGACGGGTGACAGGTAAAAACAGAGCGGGTTAAGGAACCAGCTCGCCGCCACCAAACCCGCCGCGGACAACGTCCACAAAGTCCACGCGCTAACGAGGGAGATTTTTCCAGCCGGCAAGTGACGGCTCGCGGTGCGCGGGTTGAGCGCGTCGAACTTGCGATCCACAATCCGGTTGAACGCCATCGCGCAGGTGCGGGCGCTCACCATCGCCGCGAGCACCAGCCCGAACACCCTCCAACCGGGCCAGCCGTGGGTTTCCCGCGCGGCCAGCGCCATTGCCGCCAGCGCGAACGGCAACGCGAACACCGTGTGCGAGATTTTGACGAACTCGGCCCATTTGCGCAGCGTGTGGAGCATCGGTTCCTCGGCTTGAAGGGTCACGGGTGGCGGAGCGCTCGTCACTCCTCCTCCTGCCAGCGGGGTGAAAGCCGGTTCGGGACCCCCAAATGGTCCAGCACTCGCGCGACTACCGTGTCCATCGCCTCCTCGACCGTTTTGGGTAAATGGTAAAAGGACGGATTGGCGGGCATGATCGTTGCCCCCGCGAGCAGCAGCAACTCGAAATTCCGCACATGCACAAGACTTAAAGGCGTTTCGCGCGGCACCAGGATCAATTTGCGCTTCTCTTTCAAAGTCACGTCGGCGGTGCGAAGCAAAACATCCTCGCTGAATCCGTGCGCTATCCGCCCGAGCGTGCCCATGCTGCACGGGATCACCACCATCGCGTCCACCGGGTTCGAGCCGCTGGCGAACGGGGCGTTCATGCTTTTGACGCCATGCTGCTGGACGCCGGGAGGTATCTTCAATCCGCCCGCCAGTTCTTGCGCGATCACCGCCTGGCCGTAACCGCTGATCACGAGATGCACCTCGTGCGCCGAGGTGTCGAGTTGCTCCAGCAGCCGTTGCGCGTACCAGGTCCCGCTGGCGCCGGTGATGGCAACGAGGATTTTCATGGCGCGGCCTTTCGCAACAGATGCATGCGCGCCCAATATGGGCCACCGCCAGTCCGCGCCGCAAGCGCGTTGTCCGCTTTGGCGACACCGCGGGAAACTCCGCGCTTCCGTCCTTTGGGTCCGGGTGCTACATCCATCGGCATGAGTTTTCGTTCCTGCCGAATTCTGTCCCTCGCATGTCTGCTTTGCTCTGCCCAACTTGGTTTCACCGTCCGGGCGGTCGAATTGGAGGACCGGGTGCACGCCTCCCGGGAGGCGTTCGCCGCCCCGGTCGATTCATCCTCTTATCGCAAGTACATGCCTGACCGCGAAATGGACATCCTCCACGTCGCGCTGGATGTCACGCCGGACTTCGCGAAGCGCACGGTGAGCGGCAAAATGACGATGAAGTTCAAGCCGATTGCCCGGCCACTCGCCGAGCTGAAGTTGAACGGCCTTGATCTGAACGTGTCCGGGGTCACCGGCGCCGCCCGCATCCTTGCGTATCAATCCACGCGCGACCAAGTGATTATCACCTTCGCCGATCCGGTCCCGGTGGACCAGGAGGCGTCAATCACAATCACCTATTCCGCCGAGCCGCATAAAGGCCTTTATTTCCGCACCGAGGCGATGGGTTACCCGGCGGGTGACGATCATCTTTTCAGCCAGGGCGAGGCAATCGAGGCGCGGCATTGGTATCCATGTTATGACGCCCCCAACGAGAAGTTCACCTCCGAGGTCACATGCCATGTGCCGGAAGGCATGACGGTGCTCTCCAACGGGCGCAAAGTGTCGGAAAGCAAAGACGCGGCGGGACTGAAAGTGGTCACCTGGTCGCAAGAGAAGCCGCACGTTAACTACCTCATCACGCTCTGCGCCGGTTACTTCAAAAAAGTGGAGGACAAATTCCGCGACCTCCCCATCGCCTTTTACGTGCCCGCGTCCGACATCGACGAGGCCGCCGGCTCGTTCAAGGACACCAAGGATGCCCTCGGCTTTTTCGAGGAGGAGATCGGCGTGCCTTACCCGTGGGCAAAGTACGATCAAGTCTGCACGCATGATTTCGTCGAGGGCGGCATGGAGAACACCAGCCAGACGACGCTCACTGACAACACGCTGTTCTCGCCCGAGTCCGAGAACATCCACGACAGCCGCGGTCTCATGGCGCATGAGTTGGCCCATCAATGGTTCGGCGACCTCGTCACGTGCAAGGATTGGAGCCACGTCTGGCTGAACGAGGGGTTCGCCACCTACTACGACGCGCTCCACGCCAGACACCTTCTCGGCCAGGACGAGTTTCTGTACGAGATGTGCAAGAACGCGCGCGGGTTTCTCGACAATCAAAACGACACCATCCCCATCGTCTATCGCAAGTATGACTCGCCGGACGAGCAGTTCAGCTTCCGCGCTTATCCGAAGGGCGCGTGGGTGCTGCACATGTTGCGCGGCCAGCTCGGCGAGGCGCTCTATCGCAAGTGCATCAAGGCGTACATTGAGCGCCATGCCTACGGCAACGTTGTGACCGACGATCTGAAAAATGTGATCGAGGAATTCTCCGGCCGCTCGTTCGACCAGTTCTTCGATCAATGGGTTTACCACGCCCATCATCCCGAACTGGAGGTGAATTACAGTTGGGACGCGCGGACCAAACTCGCCAAGTTGACCGTCAAGCAAGTCCAAAAAGTCAGCGAGGATGTGGCGGTCTTCAATTTTCCGCTGGCCATTCGCTTCAAATCTCACGGAACCGTCACGGATCGTGAAATTGTGGTGAAGGAGAAAGCCGGGGATTTCTATTTCAACCTGGCCGAGGCCCCGGAGATCGTCCGGTTGGACCCGAATTACCAACTGCTCGCCAAGATCAGTTTTCAAGTTCCCAACGGCCTGCTCTACGCCCAGTTGGCCGATCAAACCGATGTGATTGGCCGGATTTTCGCCGTGGAGCAATTGGCCGCGCGCCGTGACCACGAGGCGGTGGACCGGCTCAAGCAGGCCCTGAACAACGATCCATTTTACGGGGTGCGCGTCGAGGCGGCCAAGGCGCTCCGCTCCATCCACTCGGATGACACCTTTGCCGCTCTGCAAGCCTCCGCGACGCAACGTGACGCGCGGGTTCGTCGCGAGGTCGCCACCGGGATCAACTCTTTTTACAAAGACGAGGCCTACGCCGCCGCGCGCAAAATGATCGAGGCCGGGAAGAATCCCGAGTTGGTTGCCGACGCGATCCAGGCACTTGCCGGCTACTCGAAGCCGGAGGTGCGCGACTTGCTCCTGAAAAATCTGGACTCGAGGTCCTACAAAAACCGCTTGGCCAACGCGGCCATCACCGGCGTTCGCTCCCAGGACGATCCGGCTTGTCTCACTCCCCTGCGGGAAGCCCTGGCGCGGCGTGAAAAAGAGCTCACCGCGTCCAGCTTTAACAACGGTCTGGACACCCTCGCCTACCTCGCCCGCAATGAGACCAGCAAGGACGCGACGCGCGAGTTCCTGCTGCGATATGTGGATCATCCGCGCGAAAGCACCGCCCGGGCCGCCATTGCCGCGTTGGGGACATTGGGCGACCCGAAGGCGCTGCCGGTGATTGAAAAGTTCGCGGCCAGCGACAAGGACAATCCATTGCACACCGCCGCCGTCAACGCCCGCACGGCCCTCCGGGCCGCGCGCAAGCCGGTGGATGATTTCAAGAACTTGCGGGACGAGGTGCTCGAACTGCAAAAGAAGGATCGCGAACTGCGCCACGAGTTGGATGACCTGAAAAAACAGGTGGAGGCGGCCAAAGCGCAAACGACTGACTCGAGGAAAAAGTCGAAACGTTAAGCCGGCGGCATCGCAACCATTGAGCGAGCCGGAAGAACGATTGACGAACCTTCCCCGGCCCAACATCGTCCCCGTCATGCGCCCAAGCTTCTCTGCCGCTTGCACTTCTCTTTTTGCGCTCCTTGCGATTTTGAGTGTCACACTCGCCGCCGCGTCCAGGGACCTCCCGCGCGGCACGCCCGAGGAGCAGGGTGTCTCCTCGACGGCGATTCTAAAGTTCATCGAGGCCGCGAACAAAATTGACGCGATGCACAGCGTGATGATTGTCCGGCACGGTCACGTCATTGCCGAGGGCTGGTGGGCCCCCTTCAACGCCGCAAGCCAGCACATGCTCTACTCGTTGAGCAAAAGCTTCACCTCCACCGCCGTCGGCCTCGCGATCGCGGAGGGCAAGCTGAGTCTTGATGACACTGTGCTCTCGTTCTTTCCCGAGGACGCGCCCGCGACTCCGGGCGACAATCTCAAATCGATGCGCGTGCGCGATCTGCTCGAGATGTCCACCGGCCACCACGCCGATGATCTCAACAAGTTCTCGTTCAATTCCACCGAACGGCTGACCAAGGCGTTCCTCGCGCTGCCGGTCGCGCACAAGCCCGGCACGCACTTCCTCTACAACACGCCCGCGACCTACATGCTCTCGGCGATTGTGCAAAAGGTCACCGGCCAGCCAATTGTCGATTATCTCGGGCCGCGCTTGTTCGAGCCGCTCGGCATCGAGCACCCGGTCTGGCAGGCCAGCGCGCAGGGTATCTCGCTGGGTGGTTACGGGTTGAGCGTCCGCACCGGGGACATCGCCGCGTTCGGCCAGTTGTATCTGCAAAAAGGCAAATGGCAGGGAAAGCAGTTGCTGCCCGCGTCATGGGTTGAGGCGGCCACCACGCGCCAAACCTCGAACGGCAGCAGCCCGACGAGCGATTGGGACCAGGGCTATTGCTATCAGTTCTGGCGCTGCCGTCATAATTGCTACCGCGGCGACGGCGCGTTCGGCCAATATTGCATCGTCATGCCGGATCAGGACGCGGTGGTGGCCATCACTTCCGGCGTGCGTGACATGCAAGCTGTGATGAACCTCGTGTGGGAGCATCTTCTCCCCGCGATGCAGCCGAAACGCCTCTCGGCGGATCGTGACAGCCAAGCGAAGCTAAGACAGACCCTCGCAGGTTTGGTCTTGCCGACAGTCACGGGCAATTCTGTCCCCGGTCCGACTTTCACTCCCGGCCGTAAATTCACCTTTCCTTCCAACGACCAGAAGCTTGAGTCCATCGTCTTTGAGAACGGCGGGAAGGACGGGCCATTGACCTTGGTCGCGCGAGTGAATGGCGCGACATATCGGATCGTTTGTGGCGCGGGCAAATGGGAAAAGAGCCGCTTTGCGTATGGGCAGTTGCCCGAAGGGCCGGTCGCCGCCAGTGGCGCTTGGACCAGCGAAGACACGTGTCAGGCGCGCATCTGGTTTTACGAAACGCCCTATTGCCTCACACTGACGGCGAAGTTTTCGCCGCATGATGTGGTTGTTAATCCTCAATTTAATGTCAGCTTTGGCCCGGCCAAACAATCACCTTTGACCGGCCGCCTCGAATAATCCTTTCCACCAATCCCAAACCAATCTTGCCCACGCCATGAATTCCCGCTCGTTCATCGCGCTGTTTGCCGCGTTTGTTGCCTCCACCGCCGCCAATGCGGAAACCGTCTCGTGGCCCCAATTTCGCGGGCCGCGCTTCGACAATTGTTTCCCCGGCCAGCACTTGCCCGCGGAGTTCGGTCCAGGAACAAACGTCCTTTGGAAAACCGAGCTGCCGCCAGGGCAGGGCTCGCCCTGCATCGTGGGCGACCGGGTTTTCTTGACCGCGTTCTCCAACAGCAATTCCGTCGAGACCATCGCGATTAACCGCCGCGATGGCTCGGTTCTTTGGCGGCGCGCCATCACCCCGGACAAGGTCGAGAACTTCCTGGCCTCGCGCACCACGCCCGCCGCCTCCACTTGCGCGAGCGACGGCGACCGCGTGGTCACTTACTTCGGCTCGTACGGTTTGATTTGTCACAATCTCAAAGGCCGCGAGCTGTGGCGCGTGCCCATGCCATTGCCGCAAACGAAGGACGGTTTCGGCTCCGGCAGCTCGCCGGTCATCCATGAGGGCATCGTCTATTTGTTGCGCGATGAGGACGGTCCCGGCCAGGGCCTCTACGCCTTCAACGTGAAAAACGGCAAGCCGGTGTGGAAGCGGAAGCGCGACGGGTTTCGGGTAAGCTTCGGCTCGCCGGTGGTGTGGGACAACAGCCTGGTCGTGATCGGCGACCTGCGCGTGAAAGGCTATGATCTCAAGACGGGCGAGGATCGCTGGGTGGCGCGCGGTCTCTGCTCCTACCCCTGCACGACGCCCGCCCCCGGCGCCGATGGCAACCTCTACATTGCCACCTGGAGCAACGGCTCCGCGAACGAGCCCAACATGCCGGAATGGAAGGATTTCCTCGCCGGCATGGACCGCGACAAAGACGGAAAGCTGACGCACAAAGACGCGGAGGGAACCTTCCTGGCGGATTTCTTCGACCGATTCGACAGCAACAAAAACGGTTTCATTGATCCCGAGGAATGGCAAGCGAGCCTCGACTTCCTCAAGCGCGGCAAAAACGTCGTTCTCTCCATCCGGCCGGGCGGTCGTGGTGATGTGACTGACACACACGTCCGCTGGAGCCACGAGAAAGGCGCGCCGTACGTCTCCTCGCCGCTCTTTTATGACGGCCGGCTTTACATCATCAAAGATGGCGGACTGCTGACGGTGTATGAGGGCGCGACCGGCAAACTCTTGCTCGACAAGGAGCGCGTGGGCGTGGATGGCGAGTATTACGCCTCGCCCGTTGCCGTGGGTGACAAGATTGTGCTCGCCGCGTTAAAGGGTGTTATTCTCGTGCTTGGCTCGGGCGACAAACTCGACGTGCTTGCAAAGGTTGATCTGGGCGAAACTCTGGCCGCGACTCCCGTCATGGTGGGCGGCACGCTCTATGTGCGTGGCGAGCAACATCTGTGGGCCTTCCGGGCGCCGAAGTAAGCAGGGAAACGTCGCTCGGGTAACCGGCGGAGGAGGAGCGGTTTGGGTCGCCAAGGGAACCTGCGGCCCGGCCGGCAGATGAATCCAGCGCCACTCCTCCACCACCAAAAGTGCGCCCAGAGCCAGGATTGCAAGCCGAAGAAGCCAGGATCACTCCACATAGTCGCGCCTTTTGCTATTGATGGATTGGACCGCCTCGCGACGCAGTCGTCACGCTATGACATTCGCCCGCCACCTGGCGGCGTTGGCTGGGGCGGTTCAAGAAAAACTGTGGCCTCCAGTGGTAGGGACCTTGCGCTGCGAGGTCCGCAATTGTATTGGAAAGGCGAAGTTGAACGGAGAGTTCGAGGCGCCATTCCTACCTTTGCGTGGCTACAGTATGTCTGGATTTGCCCTATAGCGATTCAATTAAATCTGTGGCCTGTGTAGGTAGGGACCTCGCGCTGCGAGGTCCGGTGAGAATCAGGCTTATCCGGGAATATCCGGACGGCGCAGCGCGCCGTCCCTGCCATCGCCCGGCTACACTTTTTCTGGAAATGCCCTAACAGCCCGTCAAAGAAGGGGTGTTTTCTTAGCGCGCGGGATGAATGACTAGCCGGTTCGGGCAATGCGGGCGGC
>CAZMLP010000602.1:0-7935 GCA_964566745.1 uncultured Verrucomicrobiota bacterium
CCAATGACAATCCCATTGCCGCGCCGGTGAATTACCTTGGAGCAGTGGCGGCGGCCAAAAAAATGGCCGAGAAACAATTGGACTTGGTGTCGGTAAACCAGGCGATCCAGCAATTCCGGGCCATGGAGGATCGCAACCCCGCCAGCTTGGACGAGATGGTCAAGACGCATTACTTGCGCGAGGTCCCCAAGGCGCCTTATGGTATGACGCTGATTTACGATCCGGCCAGCGGGACGGCCCGTATTGTGCAGGCGCCGCCGCAGGCCCAGCCAGCAGGCCGGTGATAATCTCGCGTGAGGCCGTCGGCCGTGCCGGGTCGAATCTGGTGAAATGATTTGTCCGCCCCACGCGGGCGTTGACACTGAAAAATTGGGCGTCTATTGTGCCGCCGCTTTTGAACCCTAACTTTCGTCGATACAATGCTTAGACTCGCATTAATTCTCGCGCTGGTCGCCGGACTGGCGGCTTTGGGCGTCAGCCAGTTTGTCGTGGCCAAAAAGATCGCTGAGAAGGACGAAACCATCGCCACCACGACAAAAGAAAAAGACGACGCCCAGCAAGCGGCTTCCAAAGCCCAAGGCGAGGCCAAAAAGGCCTTGGCCGCCCAGAAGGCCACGGAGAAGGAGCGGGATGACTTCAAAGCCCAGTTTGAGTCCTCTTCCAGTGATGCCAAAGTGCAGCGCAAGCGCGCCGAGGACGCCGAGACCAAGCTGGCCAAGGAAACCGAGGTGCGGACCGACGCGCAGCAGCAACTGGCCGCTTGGAATGCCTTGGGCATTCCGGTGGACCAAATCAAGGTGCTGAAATCTGATTTGCTCAAGGTCACCAAGGAGCGGGACGCGCACATCGCCGAGGAGAAAGTCCTCAACCGGAATATCACCCAATTGCAGGCCCGCGTGGCGATCTATGAGGGGACCACCCACAAGGTGGTTTTGCCGGCCAGCCTGCGGGGCAAGGTGACCAATGTGGATCCGAATTATGATTTCGTGGTGTTGAACGTCGGCACGGAGCAAGGGGCGCTGCCCAACGGCGAGATGCTGGTCAGCCGGGATGGCAAACTGGTGGCCAAGGTTCGCCTGGTTCGCGTGCAATCCAAAGAGTCCATCGCCAACGTCCTGCCCGAGTGGAAGCAAGTGGACGTGATCAACGGTGACATGGTGCTGCCGGCTCTATGAGCAAAGCGGGCGGGTCCATCTTACGCTGGCTTCTGCTCCTCGCCCTGCTCGCCTTGGCGGTCGGGACGGCGGGTTGCGCCAGCGACGACGCGGATATGAGTTCGGCCCGTCCTTGGAATCGCCCCAACGGCTGGAACAGCGGCATCCCGGAGCAATTGCTGGAAGGGCGTTAATCTCAACCTTAACGGTTGAAACAATTTGAGGAGAGCGCGAAAGCTCTCCTTTTTTGTTTTGCCTCTTGCCTTCGAAGTCCAAGCTCAACCACGGCTTGCGGTTTAATGAGATGTTGGTGGCGGCTCGTCAGAACCTCGCCCCACCGTTACAGGTTGGTCTGCCTTTCTCCGCATTCGACGCCATTAAAAGCGGTTCAAGAAAAACTGTGGCCTCCGGCGGTAGGGACCTCGCGCTGCGAGGTCCGCAATCGTATTGGAAAGGCGAGGTTAAACGGACAGTTCGACGCGCCATCCCCACCTTCGCATGGCTATAATTTCTCTGGAAATACCCAAGCCGCCCCGCCATCCGATTCAAAACTTGCCGGACGCCCAAACATGCCTGGGCTGGTGGGGCGAGGCTCTGACGGGCCGGTTGCGCGCGGTTTATGCCGCGATAAAAATTGGTTCACGGAACCGTGGTTCTATCTCCCCGACAAGTCGCTTCGACAGAACCATCCCTTACTTCGCAAACTCCACGCACCGGGTTTCCCGCACCACCGTCACGCGAATCTGCCCAGGATACTGTAACTCGTCCTCGATCTTGCGCGCGATGTTGCGGGCAAGGGTTCCCGCTTGCACATCATTGATCGTCTCCGGCAACACTACCACGCGCAATTCCCGTCCCGCTTGCACCGCGAAGCATTTCTCCACGCCCTCGAAGGAAAGGCCGATCTGCTCCAAGTTCTCCAGCCGCCGGATATAGGTCGTCATCGTCTCCGAGCGCGCCCCGGGGCGTGACGCGCTGATCGCGTCCGCCGCGCTGACCAATATGCCCAACGGGCAGGTGTGCGGCACCTCGTCGTGATGGGAGGCCACGCCATTGACCACGTCCGGCGACTCGCCATAACGCTTCACGAACTCCCCGCCCACAATGGCATGCGGCCCCTCGATCTCGTGGTCCATCGCCTTGCCAATGTCGTGCAACAGGCCTGCCCGCTTGGCGGAAACGACATCGATCCCCAACTCCGCGGCCATCAAACCCACGAAATGGGCCACCTCAATCGAGTGATCCAGCAGATTCTGGGAAAAGCTGTGACGAAACCGCAACCGGCCGAGCGCGCTCACCACGTCCTTGTGCATCGAGGGCAGGCCGGTCTTGAAAACGGCCTCCTCGCCGGAGCGAACGATGATCTCGTCCATTTCCGCCTGCACCTTTGCCACAATCTCCTCAATGCGCGTGGGATGGATTCGCCCGTCCTGGATCAACCGCTGCATTGCGTCACGGGCAATCTCGCGCCGTACGGGGTCGAAACTGGACAACACCACGGCGTTGGGCGTGTCATCGATTAATACCGTCACGCCCGTGGCCGCCTCAAAGGCGCGGATGTTGCGCCCTTCACGACCGATGATCCGGCCCTTCATGTCATCCCCTTGCAGGGCGACTGTGGCCGTGGTGCTTTCGAAGGTGTGCTCGCCGGCGTACCGTTGAATGGCGATGCTGATGATTCGCCGCGCCTGGTCCTCCGCGTTTTGCTTGGCCTGCTCCACGATGCGGCGGCTCAATTCAAGGGCGTCCCGGGCGGATTCCTGCTCGACTTCCTTTAAAAGTTGCTCGCGCGCCTCGGACGAGGTGAGCCGGGCCAGCTCCTGCAATTGTTCGCGCCGTTTACGGCCTAATTCCTCGATCTGGCAACGCTCGGTTTCGAGTCCTTGCAACTTCTGCTGGAGGGCCTGGTCCTTCTCCCGAAAATCGCATTCCTGCCGGGCCAGATTCTCCATCTGCCGGTTGATCAATCCCTCCCGCTCGGCCAGGCGCTGCTCCATGTCGGTCATTTCGCGACGCCGGGTCGCAAACGCCTTTTCCATTTGTTCCCGCAGCTTGAGGGCCTCCTCGCTGGCCGCCAGCTTGGCCTCGCGCAGGAGCACATCCGCCTCTTGCCGCGCCTTTTCCAAAAATGCCTGCTGTTCCTGGGCCAGGGTGACACGCGCCTTTTTTTCGCGCCTGCGAAAGTTCCAATAACCCGCCCCGACGCCGCTAACGAGTGTAATGGCGCCGATCAGCCAGTTGTTTTCCAGCAAAGTCATTTCAGATCCGCGCGCCCCCGACTGGAATGAGGCGCGTCGGCGTCAAGATGCAATCCAAGCGAAAATCGTGCAGTTCAGCCGGCATCTCCGCGATCAATTGCTCGTCAAAGCAGATGCCGCATTTGGCGCCACCAACCCCGGTTAGCAGCCGGTCATAATACCCTTTTCCCCGGCCTAGCCGCCAACCATCCTGCGTGAACCCTAAACCAGGAACGAGGGTCAAGTCCAGTTGCTTTCCGGGGTGGGCGGCGCAATGGGCGCTTGGCTCAAGCAATCCCAAATGGGACCGTGCCAAGTCGCCCGCCACGCCGGTGATCCGCGCGGGGAAATAAGTGGCGGTCTCCACATCATGGCGCGGCAGGCACACCGCTTTGCCTTCCGCCAATGCCCGCTCGATCAATGGCGCGATGTCCGGCTCGTCCGGCAACGGGGAAAACAACATCACCGACTGCGCCTCACGCCACAGTTCCAAACTCTCCAAAATCTCGATCAACCGGGCGGATCGTTCGGCGCGAACCTCCAATGGCAAGGCGCGCAGCATCGCGCGTAACTCCTTCCGCAACGCCGCTTTCTGCTCGGGGATCGTTGTTGGCCGGGTCATTGTTCCTCATCGTCCCCCCGGGACCGGTTTACCTGCGGACAAATCCCCGTCGAATTGAATTTCAATACCGTTCATTCCTTCGCCTGGGGTAATGTCCCCTTCTCCCGCGCCTCGGCCACCATTGCCCGCCAGCGGTCGAGCCGTTCCTTGATCTTCTTTTCCACTCCTTGATCGGACGGCTCGTAATAGCGCTTTTCCGCCCCGAGATAATCCTGCGGCACGAAATGTCCGGCAAAGTCATGGGCGTATTGATATTCGGCGCCGTTGCCCAGCCGTTCCGCCCCGGCGTAGTGGTTGTCCCGCAAGTGCTTCGGCACCGCGAGCGTCCTGCCCGACTTCACGTCATTCAGCGCCGCGTCAATGGCCATGATGGTCGAGTTGCTCTTGTTCGCCGTGGCGATGTAGATGGTCGCCTCGGCAATCGGAATGCGCGCCTCGGGCCAGCCGATGAACTCCGCCGCCTGGAACGCCGCGTTCGCCAGCACCAGAGCCATCGGATCGGCCAGGCCCACGTCCTCGGCCGCATGCACCACAATGCGCCGTGCGATAAAGCGCGGATCCTCGCCGGCATGGATCATTTTCGCGAGCCAGTAGAGCGCCGCGTCCGGATCGCTGCCGCGCATCGACTTGATGAAGGCGGAGATCGTGTCGTAATGCGCGTCGCCATCACCGTCATACACGATCGCCTTCTTCTGGATGCACTGCTCGGCCACGGCGAGATCGATATGGATGACCCCGTCCGCGCGCGGCGGCGTGGTGAGCGCGGCGATCTCCAGCGAGTTCAGCACCTTGCGCGCGTCGCCATCCGCCACTTTCGCCAGGTGCCGCAGCGCCGGTTCCTCGGCCACAATCTTCATGTGTCCCAAGCCGCGCTCGGCATCGGTCAAGGCGCGCTGGAGCAGTTGGTAAAGGTCGTTCTCGTCCAATGGGCGCAACTCGAAAATCTGCGAGCGCGAGACCAGCGGCGAATTGACGAAAAAGAACGGGTTGTGCGTCGTTGCGCCGATCAATCGCACCACGCCCGCCTCGACGTCCGGCAGGAGCACATCCTGCTGCGATTTGTTGAACCGGTGAATCTCGTCCACGAACAGGATCGTCGTCTGGCCGGTGTTATGCAGGCGGTTCGTCGCGCCCGCCAGCACCCGGCGCATGTCCGCCACGTTCGACTCCACCCCGCTCAACCGCTCAAAGCGGCTGCGCGTCTGGTTGGCGATAATCTGGGCGAGCGAAGTTTTGCCCGTGCCCGGCGGCCCGTAAAAAATCAAAGATTGAATGCGGTCCGCCTCGATGGCACTACGCAACACCTGGCCGGGCGCAAGAAGGTGGGATTGCCCGGCGAACTCGGAGAGATTGCGGGGCCGGAGGCGCGCCGCCAGCGGCGCGGCGCTGGTGGCGGACTTTTCGTCGGCCACCGCCGCGACCGGCTTCTCCGCCCCGGCGGGCGCGGCAAACAGATCATCCCGCATCATCGAAACAAGTTAGCCCACCTGCCGGAAATCGTCATCTCAAAGAATGACTGCCTCTTGCCGGGGTTGCGGGCGATGCCTTCAGCCCGTCCCGTTTGTGGCCACCCGGAAGTGGACCGGCTCCTGGCAGAACACCGTGCCCAGGTCGAAAGGCCGGCTTGAGCCGGGAGTAACGCGTTGGCGAGCACGATTGGAGCGTTTCAACAAAACGCCCGGTCGCGCAAAGGTGGGGACGCGTCGCCGACGCGTCCAGGCAAAACAATAACGCCCGGGGGGTGCGTGGGGCGGCGCGATTTCATCCCGCTCCTCCGTCCGTTCCCGGACACCCCAGCGCGATTCCCTTGCCTCAAGAGGCGATGATTTAATTTGAATCACTCGACTACGGAGACTCGCTGCCAAGCGCTTGCTGGATTTTTCAGGACGACCGTGTTACTTTTCTTTCGGATGAAAGGAGCGTGCTCAAACGAGATCGTGCAACGAATTTTATCTTGGGAGGGCGCGACCGGGCTCGGTCGTCGTTTTCGGCTCCCTTGCCGACTGTTTTGTGAAACGGGTGCAGACACCCACCCAGGTGAGTTAAGCCTGATTAAGCCTCTCGCGGTCGCCCTTAAAGCCGGGCCACTGACGGTTGAAGAATGCCGGCACTTCACCGACGATGGGCTGGCCCGCCACGCCAAAAGTTGGCGAAGGCTCCAAAAACGGGCCGATCAAGCCATTTCAAGCCTTGTGCACCGTCGCGGGGCCTCGCTGAGCCGGGACACAATATCTGCCAATGCGGCCGGTCCAAGTAAATCAAGGCCAATCAAGGCTCGCGCAACCTGTTTCGCCGCCACCGCCCTCGGATCGCCAGTGGCGCCCGGCCTCAACTCAATCGGTTGGAGCAGGCGCGCGGATGTCGCTTCAGGCCGAAAATCGGGCGATTCAAGGTAAATCAAGCCATGCAGATGATGCGATTGCGAACACGCGGAGGCCCAGCGTGACCCGAAGAAAAGGCGCCGATGCCTCTGCGGCCCAAGTAAATAAAAACTAGAATTCATTCGTCCAACTATCCAGATTGAACGACATGTCCATTATCGAGCGCAACGTGCAGGTCACCTATCGCCACCGGGTGTTTTTCACCCAGGGCGTTTTTGACCCTGCCAATCCGCTCCTTCGCAACGTGCTGGCGGATGATGGCGAGCAGCGCGGTCGCCGCAAGGTCTTGGTGGTTCTCGACGAGTCGCTGGCCCAGGCCCAGCCGGGAATTCTGGCCCAAATCGACGCTTACTTTGCCGCCTTCGCCGATTGCCTGGAACTCGCCGGTGCTCCCTTGGTCGTTGAGGGCGGCGAGCGCGCCAAAAATTCTTATTTCCACGTCTCGGAAATCCAGTCGCAGGTCGAGAAGCACAAAATCTGCCGCCATTCTTACATCATTGCGGTGGGTGGCGGCGCTTTGCTCGATGTGGTGGGTTTGGCCGCCTCGACGGCGCATCGCGGAGTCCGGCTCGTGCGTGTTCCCACCACCACCCTCAGCCAGGACGACTCCGGCGTGGGCGTGAAAAACGGCATCAACGCCTTCGGCAAAAAGAATTTCATCGGGACCTTTGCGCCGCCCTTCGCGGTCATCAACGATTTCAAGCTGCTCGAGTCGCTTCCTCCCCGGGACAAACGGGCCGGGTACGTCGAGGCCGTCAAAGTCGCCTTGATTCGCGACGCGGAATTTTTCGGCGCGATGGAGCGGGATGTCACCGCGTTGCGGGACTTCGAGCCGGCCGCGATGCAACGCCTCATCTACCGCTGCGCCGAGTTGCACATGGACCACATTGCCGGCTCCGGCGACCCCTTCGAGTTCGGCTCGGCACGCCCGCTCGATTTTGGCCATTGGGCCGCGCACAAGCTCGAGCAACTCTCGGAGTATAACCTGCGTCACGGCGAGGCGGTCGCCATCGGCATCGCGCTGGACACGGTCTATGCCCGGCGCATGGGTCACCTTGACGCCGCGTCCACCGAGCGCGTCTTGCTGCTGCTGGAGCAACTCGGCTTCGAGCTGTTCGCCAACGAGCTGAATCACGTCGATTCCAACGGCGAGTTGATGGTGATGCGCGGCTTGGAGGAGTTTCGCGAGCATTTGGGCGGCCAGTTGACCGTCACCTTGTTGCGCGGCATCGGCCAGGGCTTTGAGGTTCACGAAATCTGCAAGCCGCGCATGGTGGAGTCGATCCAGGAGCTGGAGGCGCGCCACCGCCAGCGCGAGCAAAAGATCCTCTTCGCCCGCGCCTGATCCGTGTTCAGACGCCTCGATGAAACGCACGGTTGTTATCAACGTCGTCGGCCTGACCGGATCGTTGATCGGCGACGCGACACCCCGTCTTAAAAAGTTCACCACCGGCGGAAGTTTTGCGCCCGTCATCCCCGCTCTGCCCGCGGTCACCTGCACGGCACAGGCCACCTACCTGACCGGCGCGCCGCCCGCAAAA
>CAZMLP010000603.1:0-4107 GCA_964566745.1 uncultured Verrucomicrobiota bacterium
CTGGAGCTGGCGCACACGGCGTTGGAGGATGCGGGATGCGACCCGGAGCGTTACACCGGAAGAATCGGGGTCTTTTGCGGCTCGGCGATGAACACGTATTTCGCCAGCAGCGGACAAAACGCGAAATTTGCCGAGGATTACATTCCGACACTCATCGTTAACGACAAGGATTTTCTCAGCACCCGCCTTTCTTACAAACTCGGCCTCCGGGGACCGAGCATGACAATCCAAAGCGCTTGCTCGACGTCCCTCGTCGCCATTCATCTCGCCTGTCAAAGCCTGCTCAACGGCGAGTCCGACGCGGTGCTGGCCGGCGCCGTTTCCGTGCGGGTGCCGCACCGGACGGGTTATTTTTATGACGCGGGGGGCGTGGTGTCTCCAGACGGGCATGTGCGCGCGTTCGACGCGGGGGCAAACGGCACGGTATTCGGCAGCGGCGGCGGTGTGGTTGTGTTGAAACGATTGGAGGACGCCCTGAAGGAAGGTGACTCCATTTACGCTGTCATCAAAGGTTCCGCGGTAAACAATGACGGTTCCGCCAAAGCAGGTTACACCGCGCCAAGCGTCAATGGGCAAGCGGATGTCATCGTGGAGGCGCTGGCCAACGCAAAGGTGGGCGCGGAAACCATCACTTTTGTGGAGGCCCACGGCTCCGGCACGCCGGTGGGTGATTCCATCGAACTGCTGGCGTTGACCAAGGCCTTTCGGAACTTCACCACCAAGAGCGGATTCTGTGCCCTTGGCTCGGTCAAAACCAACGTGGGTCATTTGGACGCCGCGGCCGGCATGGCGGGATTGATCAAGACGGCGTTGGCACTCAAAAATCACCGCCTTCCTCCCAGCCTTCATTACACGAAGCCCAATCCCGAGATTGATTTTGCCGCCAGCCCGTTTCACATGAGCACTCGCGCGACGGAATGGGCGTCAACCGGCGGTCCCCGCCGTGCTGGCGTGTCGGCGACAGGCATGGGAGGCACCAATGCCCATGTGATTTTGGAAGAGGCTCCCATGGCCACGCGAAATGGCGTCACGGACCAGCCTGGTCTTTTCCTTCTGTCCGCCAAAAACGCGTCGGCCCTCGATACCCTCTCGAAAAACCTGGCCGAATTCCTAACTGGCCCGGCGAATGATTCCGCGCGCAAGGGCGCCGCGACCGCCACGATGGCGTCCATAACCAGTGAGAGCGCGACGCCCCGAGCCGGTCTCTTGGGAGACGCGGCTTACACGTTGCTCGCTGGACGCCGACGGTATGCGTGCCGGCGGTTCGTGGTGGGCAGCCGGGTGGAGGAAGTGAGCGACGCGCTCAAAACAGCGGATGCCAGGCGAACCCTCATCGGGGCAAAACAGGACGGAGCCGGGCGACCGGTGGTTTTTTTGTTGCCAGGCATGGGCGACCATTACCCCGGAATGGGAGAGGGGCTTTACAAGCAATTCGACATTTACCGGCAGGAAGTGGACCGATGCGCGAAGCTCTTGTTGCCTCTTGCCGGTGTGGACGTTCGCGAGCTTTTGTTTCCCCCACGACCGGCGGGAGAACCCACGAAGGCGCGCGGAATCGATTTGAAACGAATGCTGGGCAAGTCCACGGCGGAGGCGCCGGATCCAGCGGCGGAAAGACTGAACCAAACCGTTTCCAGCCAAATCGCCCAATTCACGGTGGAATATTCCCTGGCGCAACTCTGGCAGCACTGGGGGTTGCGTCCAGACAGGCTCGTCGGGCATAGTCTCGGTGAATATGTCGCCGCCTGCCTGGCGGGTGTCTTCTCGCTGGAGGACGCCTTGAAGCTGGTGGTGGCGCGGGCCAAACTCGTCCAAGCGCTGCCCGCCGGAGCCATGCTCGCCGTTATGCTCTCCGAGGAGAAATTACATCCGTTGCTCGGAGAGAATCTTTCCCTCTCGCTGATCAACGGCCCCGAACTCTGCGTCGTGGCGGGACTGCCCGATGCCGTCGCCGAGCTTCAATCCCGGCTTGAAGCCCAAGAGATCGTCTGCCGTCCCGTTCGCAACACGCACGCCTTCCATTCGCGCATGCTTGACCCGATCACGGAGGCGTTTGCGGGTGAGGTCAGGAAGGTCCGTCTTAATGCCCCGCGCATCCCGTTTATCTCCAACGTCACTGGCACTTGGATCACCCCGGCGCAAGCCACCGACCCGGGCTATTGGGTGGACCATGCTCGGCTCACCGCGCGGTTCAGCGACGCGCTGGCGGAACTGTGGAAAATTTCGGGTTGTCTCCCCTTGGAAGTGGGTCCGGGCCGAACCTTGGGCGTCCTGGCCATGCAGCATCCTGCCCGCCAGACGGCCACGAATCCGGTGGTTTTTTCCTCCTTGCGCCATGATTACGAGAATCAGCCCGACTCCGAGTTTATTCTGAACACGGTGGGACGGCTCTGGCTCGACGGCGTCGAAATGGACTGGGAAAAGCTCACGCCCCGTTCCCATGCCCGAAAAATCTCCTTGCCGCCTTACCCGTTCGAGCGCCGTCGTCACTGGATCGATTCGCGCCCCGCGCCGCAGTTACCCGCGGCGGCTCCGGCTTCAACGGCCCACAAGCCTGATCTGGCGGATTGGTTCTACACCCCGACTTGGGAAAGAACCTCTTTTCGAACCGTGGCGCCGGGAAGCCTGGACGATGGAATTGGCTGGCTGGTGCTCGGGGAGGCATCCGACCTGTCAAGCCACCTGATGGCAACCTTGGCGGAAAAAGGCGACCATGCTGTTCTGGCGTTATTTGGCGACAAGTTTGCGCTTCGCCCCGCAGGGACGCATGAAATCCGCCCGGGCGAGCGTTCGGATTACGCGCAACTGCTCGGCACGCTGAACACAAGCCGGCTCAAGACCCTCCACATCATTCATCTAGGAGCGCTGTCACGCCGGATAAAGCCCCTTGCCGCCGGTTATGATGAGGTGAGCCAAGAACTCGGTTTCCACAGCCTCTTGACACTCGCCCAAGCCATCGGCGAGTTGGATGTCAACTGGACCATACGCATTGGCGTGATCACCAGTCAGATTCACGAGGTGACGGGCGAGGAGAATTTGAATCCTGCCACGGCAACCGCGCTCGGCCCGTGCGGAGTGATGCCCAAGGAATACCCGAACATTACCAGCTTTTCGGTGGATTTGCCCGCGCTGCCCAGAAAAGGAAAACTTCTGGCCCGAATGGCGACCCAACTTTTGGGCGAGTTTGAAGGACCGGTGAAAGGCGGTGTTATCGCCTATCGCGGGGCCTATCGTTGGGAAAGGGGTTTCAAAACCCAGAAATTACCCGCTTCTAACCCGGTCGTCTCGGAAGAGAATCTTCGCGTCCGCGCCTTGCGGCCGCGCGGGGTTTACCTCATCACGGGTGGAACCGGGGGCATCGGCCTAGCCGTCGCCAGGCATCTGGCAAAGACTTGCCAGGCCAGATTGGTGCTTACCAGGCGGACGCCTTTTCCCGACAAGCCGGCCTGGCGGGAGCGGGCGGCGGCCGGAGATTTGCCGGAGGCTGAACGGCAGATTATTGCGTCCTTGCTGGAGATCGAGGCGCAGGGCGGCGAGGTCGAGGTGTTCCCCTGCGAGGCGACGGACCGCGCGGGCATGCAGCGCGTCATCGCTAAAACCATCAAAAGACACAAAACGATTCACGGGGTCATTCATGCCGCCGGTATTATCCAGGACGGCATGATGCAACTGAAAACGAAGGAGACCGCCGACTTGGTTTTGGCGCCGAAGGTCAAGGGCACATTAACACTGTACGAGTTGGTGAGGGGCCTGGATTTGGACATTCTCGTTTTGTTTTCCTCCATCTCCTCTGTGGTCGCTCTTCACGGACAGAGTGATTACGTGGGCGCCAATGCTTTTTTGGACGAGTTCGCCCATTACGCCAACTCGCGGGAGTCGTTCCGGACCGTTGTCATAAACTGGCCCGGGTGGCGGGAAGTCGGGATATTGGCAAACTTAAAAACGCCTTCCGGTTTTGAAACCCAAAAGGCGGCGATGCTCGAAAAAGCGATCCTGACGAAAGACGGCTTGGACGCGTTTGACCGGGCGCTGGCGGCAAGGCTCACCCAATTGATCGTCAGCCCGCGGGATCTGAGCGTTGTGATCGACGAGGAACGCGCCCCCTCG
>CAZMLP010000604.1:0-6724 GCA_964566745.1 uncultured Verrucomicrobiota bacterium
ATGTTACGTGGTCGAGGCGCAACCGGTCGGGACCAAGGTCGCGCCGAACGGCCTGCCGGTGTTCCATTTGAATTACGAGAACGACGACGACAGCCTGCGCATGCTCGGCAGTGACTCGCGCGTGCATTTCACCGCACCCAAGGATGGCGCGTATCTTGTCCGCGTGACCGACGCGCGCGGCTTCCACGGCGACCGCTTCGTTTACCGGCTCGTCGTGCGCGAGGCCGCGCCCGATTTCAAGGTCGTGCTCGATGGGGCCGGCCCAACGGTCGCGCCCGGCAGCGGCCAGGGCTTCAGCGTGCGGGTCGAGCGAATGGACGGTTTTGACGGGGATGTGCGGGTGGAGTTTCTCCGGCTGCCGAAAGGCTGGACCGCCAGCAACCCGCTGGTGATCCAGGCCGGCCACGAGTCCGCCCAGGGCACACTGCACGTCGATGCGATGGCCCCGCCGGCCAGCGACGCGGATTGGGACAACGTGGGCGTGATCGCCTCCGCGAAGGTGGAGGGCCGCCCGGTCATCATGACCGTGAACAATTTTGGCCGCCCGAAAGTGGCGAAGGAGAAGGCCAAGATGCTCGTGAAGTTCGAACCGATTGCCGGGCAGCCGGGGGCGGCGGATTCCGACGCCATTTACATTGGGCCGGGGCAGACGGTTCGCGCGAAGGTGAGCGTGGAGAAAAACGGCTTCGATGACGCGGTGCGTTTCGAGGTGCAAAACCTGCCGCACGGGGTGATTGTCGATAACATCGGACTGAACGGCATCACGTTTTTGAAAGGCGAGTCGGAGCGCGAAATCTACCTCACTGCCTCGAAGTGGGTGCAGGATATGGACCGCCCGATTTATTGCGTGGAGACCGCCGTCGGCAGCCAGACCTCACTCCCGGTGATGCTCAAGATTCGCCGCGCCGACAAGATGGCCGCCGCCACCGCCGCCGGCAAATAGCCGGCTTCATTTGCGCGCGACGACCCAAGTCGTGATCGGCCATCGCCGGTCGTTGCGCGTCGCGATCCGGTGAAACGGATGCCAGCGGGCCAGCGGCACTCCTTCCTTGCGCAGTCCAAAGTACACCATCACCCATACCCATTGGTTCCCCCAACCGCCCGTGGCGATCACCTGCCCGAACCGGCGGTGCAGCCATGCCAGGGCGGACGGCGTGAAGCGCCAATAATCATTCGGGGCGCCGTGCACATGATAATTGAACGCCGTGGTGTGAATCGCCACACCGCCCGGTTTCAGCACCCGGCGGCATTCCTCCATGGCCTGCTCGGGGTTGCCCTCCACGTGTTCCAGCACAAAATCGCTGACCACAAAATCAAACTCGTTGTCCGGGAACCGCAGACTTAAAATATTATGCTCGGGATAATTCGCCTCGACCCGGCCCTCCGCCGGAACACGAAAGAGGTCGCACAGCGGATGACTATGGCTGATGACGAGGGTTCGCGCGGTGGTTCTCCCCGGCAACTGGTCCGCCACTTTGCCCAGCTCTTGATACAAGGCGAAACGGGTTAACTTGTCCCCGCGGGCCAACCCTGTCATGGACAACTTAATGAGGAACCTGCCCGCGTTGCGCGCCAAACCCATACGTCAATTCGAGCCTATAAGAACTTGCGCACGCCGTCTGCCAGAAAATTGCGAAATATGGCTTTCTTTAGAGTATTTTACTACCAGCCATTCTTTTTGAGCACGTCCGCAACATTCACAGTCGCGCCGCCTTGGCGTTTGCTCTCGTCCGCCGCCTCCATGAAGGCAAAAATCTCGATTGTCTCCTCCAGCGGCACGGGAGAAACACCGGTTTGGAAAAACTTCACGACCTCGACGAGCATGGGGGCATAACCGCCGCCGTCCTTCTGATCGAGAACCTTCTTCGTGCCGAAGACGGTCACGCGATACGGCGCGGACGCCTCGCGGATGCCCCGGACGGTGCCGACCCTGCCCCCCTTCCAGACACCGGTGATGATGTCCGTGTCCGGCGTTGCGGTTCTCACAACGGTCTCGCAGCCCGGCCCCATAATCGTGTACAGCGCCTCGGTGGGATGAACGCCATACCAGTAAAAGTCAGGATGATGCGGCTCCAAATGCGCGGGACCGGTGGAGAACGCCCCCTTCAACTCGCCAATCGAGGTGTCGTTCTTTAACTCCACCAAGCCGGGATAATAACGCAATGACGAGGAGCTGAAGACCGGCACTTTGGTTTGTTTGGCGAGACGATAGATTTCAATGGCGTCGCGCAGCGAGCCGGCGACGGGTTTGTCGATGAAGAGCGGTTTGCGCGCGGCAAAAACCGGCTTGGCTTGCTCCAGATGCGGCCGGCCATCGACACTTTCCAGCATCACGACATCGACATCGCGGCACATCTCGTCGATGGAGTCATAAATCTTGACGCCATACTTTTCCGTCAGTTCCCTCGTGTAACCCTCGACGCGGGACCAGCTCGACTCGATGTCACGGCTGCCGCCCTTGAACGCGGCCACCACCTTCGCCCCGGCGACGTGATCCTTGGCCGTCTCGTTGTTGAACATGCGCGTGAACTCGGTGACGTGCGAGGTGTCGAGTCCAATCATTCCGACGCGAAAGTCGGCGGCGGTGGCGAGCAACGAGGCGGTGACCATGGCGCAGAGGGAGGCAAGGCGAGGATTCATGAGTGTGGTTTCCGGCAAACGCGCCGCGCGCGCAAGTGGATTTTATCGCGCCACTTCCCCGGTCCAGGCGGACTTGAGCGGATAAATCGTCAACGATTGAATCGAGACCGGCCCGCCCTCGGCCCTGACCGACAGCCCGTTTTCCCTCGGCAAGGCAAAGCGTGTGGAGGAAATCTCGCCGTGATTGACAAACGTCTCGATGGACGCGCGGTCCACCAGCAGCTCCACCGTCTTCACTTGGTCCGCGACCGTGGCGGGCTTCTCGCCGGATTGCACCGAGTTCGCCGTCAAAACCACCTGCGCGCCGCGAATGTTGAACGTCAATTTCGCGTTCTCGGGGATACTCACCTCGGCCTTGACGTGAAACAATTGCCCCGCAGGTTCCAGCAGCAGGGTCTCCTTGGCTTTCAAGACGCGGTTCCTCCAAGTGTCCTCGCCATCGTGCAATGTGGCGATCTCGCGGATCGGCTCGCGAAAGATGCGCGGCCCTTTCGCCGTGGAGCGGAGGGTTAACTCGCACGGAAAGCTCACCTGCTGGCTAAAGGGCATTTCGGGGAAGTGCGAGAAGCGCATCCATGCCGCTTGAATGCGCCGGCCGTCGCCCGTCTCGGTGTTGGCCCAGGTTTGCGTGGCGTAGAAATTCGGGCCGATGTCGCACGGAAACCGTCCCACCTCCTCCTTAAACTCCACACCGTTGAACGTGCCAATCGAGTAATTGCCGTTCCCCTGGATCAAGACCCACTTTTTGCTGGCGCGGTCACCGTCCAACGGCAGCTCAAAGAAATCCGGGCACTCGAAGCTGTCGCGAATCGGGTGCTTTTCATCCTTCCAGTTCAGCAAATTTGTCGAGGTGAGGATGTGGTACCGGCCATCGCCATACATCATCATCACCCAATGATCGCCCGGGGCGTACCAGAAGACTTTCGGATCGCGCTCGGGACGGATCATGATCGGATTCTTCTCGTAGTGCTTCCAAGTGCGCCCGTGGTCAAGGCTGTAGGAAATGCACTGGCTGCGGTTGTCATTGCGCGACCAGAAGGCGACCATGGGCGGCGTGGCCTTGCTGGGCGAGAGGCCGGAGGAGTTGTTGTAATCCACCACGCACGTTCCCGATTGATCGCCGGTGACGCACTTTTCCTCCCGGAAGGCGGGCTCCATCTCCGTCCAGTGAATGAGGTCGCGGCTCACGGCGTGCAACCAGCATTTCCACCAGCGCTGCGCGAAGAGATGATACTCGCCGTCGTAATAGATGAGCCCGTTGAGATCGTTCAGCCAGCCTTCCTGCAACTCGCGGGGATTGAGCCGGTTCATCGTCCATTGGCGCGCGGTGAAGTGAAACTGCGGGCGCAATGTTTCGCGGTAAAGCGGCTCGGTCGCGGCGGGAAAGCGCTCCGGCGTGTCGGTCTGGACGATGCGCCCGACGTTGATATGTCCCCAATCACCGGTCGCGGCGTCCACGATCTGAAGTTGCGCCTTCTGCCCGCGAAAACGGGTCACGTCCCAACTCGCGGGCGCCAGACGGTCACTCCGCCAGCCGGTCGCGGCGCGAACGACCTTGCCGTTCACGAGGAGGTTCAGACAGGTGTCGTACTCGTAATCGCCGCCGCCGATGCGGAACGAAATGTAGTTTCGTGCGATCTTGAATTGCGGCGAAGTGAGCGTTCCCTCGGGGCCATCCCCCTCGATCTCACTGCTGGCCACGGCGTTGTCGATCGCGTTTTCGATCTCCAACCTCGCGAGCAATTGCGCGTCGTTCACGGGACCGGAATGGAAGGCTGTTCCGGTCGCCTTCCAATTACCGTAGTTCTTGCCGCGAAAGTCTCCGATTACCAAGTCGCTTGCCTGGCCATGGGCAGGCAGTGTCAGCAAGGCGGCGAAAGACAGGCAGGCAACGCCACAAAGCGAAGCCAACCGGGATCGGGTGAATTGCATGCTTTGTCTTGGTGGAAAACCGCCCGTATCGCAACAGGTTTATGTCGGATTTTACCTTGTTCAAAGCGCCGGGGAAGCGTAAGCATTCCCCTATCCCGTCGCATGAACATTGACTCCCGCCCATTGGGTTTGAACCGCCGCAAATTTCTCAAAATCTCCGGCTCGCTCGGCGCGGTGCTGGCCGCCGGTCGCGCGCCCGCGTTGCTCGCGCAGGGAAGCCCCGGCGAGCGTCTGGTCGTGGGTGTGATTGGCCTCGGGCGCGGCATGGCGCACATCACGGGCCATCTGGGCGTGGAGAATGTCGCGGTCGGATATGTTTGCGACGTGGATGACAAGCGGCTCGCGGGTGGCCACAAGGAGGTGGCGTCCAAACAATCCACGAAGGTCGATGGCGTGAAGGATTTTCGCCGCATCCTGGAGGACAAGAGCATCGACGCCATTTCGATCGCCATGCCCAATTTCTGGCACACGCCCGCGACCGTGCTCGCCTGCGCGGCGGGCAAGCATGTGTATGTGGAGAAACCCGGCAGCCACAACGCGCGCGAGTCGGAGTTGATTGTCGCCGCCGCGCGCAAACACAACCGCAAGGTGCAGATGGGCAACCAGCGCCGCAGCGTGCCGGAAATCATCGACGCCATCGCGAAGGTGAAGGCGGGCGAGATTGGCAAGCCGCTGTTCGCCCGTTGCTGGTATAACGCGGCCCGCGAGTCCATTGGCAGGGGCAAGCCCGCGACGCCTCCGCCCGGCCTCGATTGGACCCTCTGGCAGGGTCCCTGCCCGGAGCGTCCCTATGTGGACAATCTCGTGCCATATAACTGGCACTGGCGCTGGCACTACGGCGGCGGCGAGTTGGCGAACAACGGCATCCACGGCCTCGATCTCGCGCGCTGGGGGCTGGGCGTGGACATTCCGCGCCGGGTCACGTTCAACGGTGGACGATACCATTATGACGATGACCAGGAGACACCCGACACGGGTTACGCCACGTTCGATTTCGGCGACCGGGGCTGCAATTGGGACAACAGCAGTTGCCTGCCGCGCTCGCAGGAGAGCCATCCATTTGTCGCGTTCTACGGCGAGCAAGGCACCCTCGCGATCGGCACGGGCGCGGAATACAAGATTTTTGACGCGAAAGGAAAGGAGCGCGCGGCGGTGAAGGGCAGGTTCAGTGACATTCCGCATTTTCAGAATTTTGCCGACGCCATACGCAATGGTGTCCAATTGAATTCCGAGATTGGCGAGGGGCAAAAGAGCACGCTGCTTTGTCATTTGGGCAACATTGCCTATCGCAGCGGCCACACGCTCCACATCGATCCAAAGACCGGCAAAATCCTCAACGATTCCGACGCCATGAAGCTCTGGCGGCGGGAATACCGGCCGGGCTGGGAGCCCAAAGTCTAAGCCAAGCTCACGCATCCAAAATTCACGCAAGCAGTCCTTGCGATATTCGCGCCGGTTCCCCTATAACATCGTTTTTCGGCGGAGGAGTGCCGCCGAACGCTTAGGAAATGAAACATCTGTTGAGTATAGAGCATCTGGCCAAGACGGACTTCCAGCAGTTGCTCGCGGACGCCGCCGTGTTCAAGCGGGAGCGGGGAAAGCACGCGACCAGGCCGCTCGCCGGCCAGGTGTGGGCGATGATTTTCAGCAAATCCTCGACGCGCACCCGGGTCTCCTTTGAGGTGGGCATCCGCGAGCTGGGCGGCGAACCGATCTTTCTCAACGCGGGGGACATCCAGCTCGGTCGCGGAGAGCCGATCAAGGACACCGCGCGCGTGCTGGGCCGGATGGTTCACGGCGCGATTATCCGCACCTACGCGCAGGCGGACGTCGAGGAGTTCGCCAAGTATTCCGGCCTGGCCACCATCAACGCCCTCACGGACGACGAGCATCCGTGCCAGATCATCACGGACATTTTCACCTTCCAGGAGAAACGGGGCCCGATTGGCGGCAAGGTGGTGACATTCATTGGCGACGGCGCGTGCAACGTCCCCGCCTCGTGGATTTTTGCGGCCGCGAAGCTCGGCTTCGAGTTGCGCATTGCCGCGCCCAAGGCTTTCCAGCCCGCACAGCAACTCCTGGAGCGTCTCGGCGCCAAGGCGGTGGGCAAGGAGGGCGCGGTATTCGCCAACGGCAAGCGCATTTGGCTCAC
>CAZMLP010000605.1:0-1797 GCA_964566745.1 uncultured Verrucomicrobiota bacterium
TGCCACCACAGCGCACACACGGCACTATATGCCCATCGTGGAAGGGAAGAACGAGAAGACCACGAAGATTTTCGATACCTTTGTCCAGCTTGCAGATGACACCACCATCCTCGTTGCTTGGGAAGTGAATTTACCCGAGGCCGAGCGAACCGCGTTGAAAGCGCTGGCGGAACGGCTTGCCTACTTTGGCCGCGCTGAAAGTCTCGTCGAAGGGCGATTGTCGGATGGAACCACTGCCATTGAGGCCAATTCCGCGCCACTCGCGGAAGGGGAGGCTTTGCCACCCAACAAGGAGCTTGTCCGCCTGCTCGCCCCAATGACCAGCGGCGAGTACGACGCCTGGCAGAAGGACTTCCACTCTAACAATCCGCCGCCGTCGACTGGCAAGAAAAAGGCGGGGAAAAAGGCCAAGGACGAGGACGGTACGCGCGTGCCGAAAGACTTGTTCGCCGCCCTTCACGCCGACACCGGTGACCTCCAAGTCGCCGGCTGGAACCTGCCGCCCGGCGCGCAATTCTTGAATTACGCGCGACCGGAGAACGCCTTCGCCTCCGCCACTAAGCCACATCCGCGCCATGTCGGCCCGCCACCCACTGTCGCGCGCTTCGCCCTAACGAGCGTCGTGCCGCCCGCAATCACCAAGGCGCTCGCAGTGGCGGAACAAATCCACAAGGTGCTTTGCAGCAAGAAAATATCCGACTGCCATCCGGTATTCACCGGCTCGGGCGGCAAAGACCATCAACACGCCCACATCTTTTGCGAGTCCATTGACCATTCTAATGCGCACATCACGCACGTCACGGTCTTCGCGCCGGGAGGTTTCGATCGGCAAGCGGTGGAGGCGTTGCGGCGGATGCAATGGACGTGGGGCTTCAAGGGCCACGACCTTCGCCTGGTGCTTCATGGAATCGGCCAACCGCACGAATTTGAAAGTCCGCTTTTCGCCACGAAGAAATCTTGGTGTTCGCTCACCCCGTTCGTTTCCACTCGTCACGCCAAGACCTATCGCGACGGACGTCCTAAGATGGATGCCAACGGCTGGCAAGAGGGTTCCGCCGGCCACGATCTACTGCGTTTGCTCGCCCTGCATTCGCATGGTTCTGGCGCGACCATTAAACAACTCGAGGAGCGCAAGTATCCCTACCGATTCGGAGAGCGGCGTTTCCGTTCCTTGCAATTTCAAAACATTCGCACTGGTGGCAACGGAAGTCGGGGGCATGACAGTGGTGCGGCTTTCATCATTACCTTTCCCAAACCTGTAAATGGACCGTTGGCTTTGGGTTATGGCTCTCACTTTGGCCTCGGCCTGTTTCAACCGGTTGATGATCCGGAGACAACATAAAAAAGCCGGGCCGACCCGACGATTCCGTTCACAATACCTCAACCTTATGAACGACCAAGACCCGCTGGTTTCCTCCGGAAATCGTTTGAGCGGGGCAGAATCGCCGTCACCTTTATCGAGGCAGGTAACACCGGGAACTGCGGCGCCGGGGACCGAGGCGAGGCGCGGAGAGGCCCAGTCTGCGCCAGAGCCGAGGCCGGTGAAGATTGTGGTTCGGGTCGCCGCCGTTGACGCGCCGGGGAGCGAACCGCCGTTGCCGGTGGCGGAAAGCCCGGCTCCGTCCGTCTTTGATTCCTTGCGGGCTCAAGAGGGGAATTCGCCGGTGACTGTGAATGTCGCGGAGACGGTAGTCGCGCCGAAACCGGGCGGAGACGAGGGGCGCGCGGAGGCTGATTCGCGGCAGATTCCGGCGCGGATGTTGAACGAGTTCGTTTATTGCCAGCGGCTGTTCTATT
>CAZMLP010000606.1:0-2541 GCA_964566745.1 uncultured Verrucomicrobiota bacterium
ACGCTTCGGCGAGTTTCTGGCAGTGGCCGGCGCGGCGGCGTATCTGCCCACGGACGACACCAACGTGCCGGATTACATGGTCTCGGAGGAGGCTTTGGTGCCGGAGGTCAAGGCGCTCTACGCGCTGGCCGGGCAGGGGCAGTTCGCCAAATTCATTCGCTTTGACGCCAAGCCCGAGCCGCCGGGCGTGTTGCCCCTTTCGGACATTGTGAACCAGGCGATGGCGTTTGCAGGCGGGGAGGATGTCGCCTTCGCCATGGTGGCCGAGGCCGCTGGTTTGGTCGGCGCGGCGTTGAAACGCTCGGCCATCGCGGGGAAAGGACAATCTCCTTTCAGTTTTCCGGCGGTGCGTGACTGGCTGGCCTACACTTCCGAGCGCGCCTACCAGCAAACCCTTGCCGTTGTCGTGGGAATCGCCTGCCGGGGCGCGAACCCGAAGCTGGCGCCGTTCGTGCGCCCGCTTTGCACCACCACCAGCCTGCACGGTCATTTTCACGCGGCGGTGTTTCCCTACCGTCCGTTGCAACGGGGCGAACTGAATTTGCACACCACGATCAACGGTTTGTTCACCTCGGAGTCGGTTCAAGGCTTGTTGCATTTGATGGCGGACGAGGAAAACTTGAACAGCGTGGGCCAAAGCGAGTTTCTGCGCGGCGCCTGCTGGGTCGGGCCGCTTTCTGAAATCACTCCCGCCGCGTCGTAATCATGAGTCTTTTAATAGGCGCCATCACCATCGGGTTAATTCTTTCGCTCCTGGCGTTGGGCGTTTACCTGAGTTTTCGCATCTTCAATTTTCCGGACATCACGGGCGAGGGCACCATTACTCTGGGCGCGGCGATCACCGCCGTCCTCCTCGTGAAAGGGGTGAGTCCGCTCTGGGCCACGCTGGCGGGCGGCGCGGGCGGGGGACTGGCCGGCATGTTGACCGGCATCTTGCACACAAAATTCAATATTCACGGCCTGTTGTCGGGAATCCTGGTAATGACCGCGCTCTACTCGGTGAACCTGCATGTGATGGGCAAAAGCAACGTGCCGCTGATGTCCCAAGCCACACTGGTCACATGGGCGGAGAACGCGGGGCACAAGTTGCTGGGCAACGCCCCCTCGCTGAACTGGCTCGGCTGGGAAGTCTCGATGTCCGACGCCTCGATGCTGCTGGCCATTTTCGCGCTCATCGTGCTGGTGGGGGTGGCGCTTTATATCTTCTTCCGCACTAACTTGGGCACCGCGATGCGCGCCACGGGTGACAACGCGCAAATGATCCGCGCCCTGGGAGTGCCGGTGGAATGGATGTTGATTTTGGGCCTGGCCTTGTCGAACGGGTTGATCGCCCTGGCCGGGGCCATGCTGGCCCAATATCAAGGATTCGCCGACGTGCAGATGGGGATTGGCATGGTGGTTTGGGGACTGGCGAGCGTGATCATTGGCGAGGCCTTGGTGGGCACCAGCAGCCTCGGACTCCTGATTACCGGCGCGGCGATGGGCAGCGTGCTGTTCCGTCTGCTGGTGGCCATCGCGTTGCGCTGGGGGCTCAACCCGAACGATTTGAAACTCATCACCGCGCTCTTTGTTTTCGCGGCGCTGGTGCTGCCGGATTTCGCCCGCAAATTGAAGCGCCGCCCCGCCGTTTAATGAGCCGCCACCATGCTCCAGATTCAAGACATTAAAAAGACGTTCAACCCTGGCACCGTCAACGAGGTGCGGGCGTTGCGCGGAGTGACGCTCACGCTGGACTCCGCGTCCTTTGTCATCATCATCGGCACGAACGGCTCGGGCAAATCGACCCTCCTCAACGCGGTCGCGGGGACATTCATCGTCGATTCGGGCACGATCTCCCTCGCGGGCGAGAACATCACCAAGTGGCAGGAGCACCAGCGCGCCAAGCTGATTGGCCGGGTGTTTCAGAATCCATTTAGCGGCACGGCGCCGAACATGTCGATCGCGGAAAACCTTGCGCTCGCGGCGCGGCGCGGCAAACCGCGCGGTTTCGGCTGGGCCTTGAATCCAAAGCTGCTGGGCGAGTTGAGGGAGCGCATTCGCACGCTGAACATGGGTTTGGAGGATCGCTTAGAAAATGCGATCGGCAGCCTCTCGGGAGGCCAGCGGCAGGCATTGACGCTCATCATGGCGTCGTGGCTGAAACCCGAACTTTTGCTGCTCGACGAGCACACCGCCGCGCTCGATCCGAAGAGTGCCGACCAGGTGATCCGCCTGAGCCATGAGATTATCGCGAAGGAAAAGCTGACCACGCTGATGGTCACGCACTCGATGCACCAGGCCGTGAACCTCGGGGACCGCCTGATCATGATGAATAAGGGGCGGGTGATTCAGGATTTTGAAGGCGCACAAAAACGCCGGCTGCGCGTGGACGACCTTTTGACGCGGTTTGACGAGGTAAGGAGGGCGGAGCTGCTCGACGAATCGGCTGCACAAATGCTCGATCGGCTTTATATTTAGAGGATGGGGGCCGCTTGCGCGGCCAGATTCTGGGAAAGTTGGTGAGTGATGGCGGAGCAGGTCACCCTGATCCTCAAGAACGAC
>CAZMLP010000607.1:0-8457 GCA_964566745.1 uncultured Verrucomicrobiota bacterium
AGCGCCGGCGCGCGCGCGCGAAGTCCCCTCGACCGGGGCTTTGGGCCTTCCTTGCGTTGGGGGCGGCTGGCCTGGTGGTGTGGATTTTTTGGCGTTATGCGAAGGACGATTCCCAAGCAGCCGGGCCAACGAATCCGGTGGCGTCCAACTCCCCCGCGCCAGTTGCGTCAGGCGTCACATCCGCACCTGTCCCGGTGGTGACGAATATTGCCCCACCTGTCGCATATCGCCCCCCGCCGCCTTTGGTGACGAACGCGTCGGCTCCATCCGCCACCCCTGCTGTTGTGCGTCCTCCGGAACCGGTTTCGGGCGAGAGTTCCTTTGAGCGACGTCCGGTGCAGAATGTGTTTGAGGCGCAACTCGCCCTGGCCCGAATCGGCATTTCTGCCGGACCGCTGGATGGTGTCGCGGGCAGCCAGACCCGGCAGGCGTTGCGGGCTTATCAAGAGCGGGAAGAACTTCCAGCGACCGGTGATCTCGACGCGGCGACGAAGGCGAGCCTGCGGTTGACGGCGTCACCCTTTACGAATTACGTGGTGACCGCGGAGGACTTGGCGCGGTTGCAGCCGGTGCCTTCCACCTGGCTCGGGAAGTCGCAGCAGACGCGGCTCGATTACGAATCGATCCTGGAACTCGTGGCGGAAAAGGCGCAGGCCCACTCCAATTTTATCCGTCGACTGAATCCCGATGTTAACTGGACCAACGTCACGGCGGGCACCGAGATCAAGATGCCGAACGCGTGGCCGGCGCAAGCGCGCGGGCGGGTCTCTTTTTTAAAGATCCGGCTCGGCGAAAAAACGCTGGAGGCGTTTGATTCCTCGACCAACTTGATCGCCCACTTCCCGTGCAGTATCGCGCGTAAAGTGGAGAAGCGGCCGGTGGGCGAGTTGCATGTGGTCAAGATCGCGCCCAACCCCAATTATGTGTTCGATCCCGAGGTGTTCCCGGAGTCGGACGAGGGCCGGCAGTTGAAGCGCCGGTTGGTGATCCCGCCGGGTCCGAACAATCCGGTGGGAGTGGCATGGATCGGCCTGGACAAACCGGGTTATGGCATTCACGGCACGCCCCGCCCGGAGGAGGTCGGGCGGACGGAGTCGCATGGCTGCTTCCGCCTGGCGAATTGGAACGCGGACTGGCTGGTGAAGCGCGTCAGCACAGGAATGACGGTGTACGTCGAGCCGTGAGCGCCAGATACACTTTCAACCTCGAGAGCCGGGACGGTCGCCATCCGCTGCCGCACAGGATCAATCTTGGTCAAAATGACACGGAGACCACCGCGCATGTCATTCTGAAGTTGATGGCGTATCTGCTCTTTTGCCGCGAACGGTTGCAAATCGAGGCGAGTCTGCATCTGGATGACGTGCCGTTCATACCTGACTTGGTGCAGCTCGATTACACTTTGCGACCGGTGTTTTGGGTGGAGTGCGGCGAGTGTGGCGTGAACAAATTGCGCAAGCTCGCGGTGAAGCTGCACGAGTGCGAAATCTGGGTGGTGAAGCGGTCACTGGCTGATGCCGGGCATTTGCTCCGCGCAATGGGAAAGGAGGAGTTGCGCCGGGGGCGGTACCAGCTTCTTGCCCTTGATACGGAAATGTTCGACGAGATGAACGGCCTGCTCCTGCCGCGAAACAATGTGGTTTGGTATCAAGGAACGTTTGCTCCCGGCCATCTTCAGATGGAGTTCAACGGGCTATGGTTCGACGCGCCGTTTGAGGTGTTGAAGTATTGAGCAACATATTTTTGCGAGAGAACCAGAGGGAACGGGAGAAAAGAGTTGGATGTTGAAGTCTGACAAGCCCTCAAGTGGCGATCTCGAATCCGTCGATGAGTGAACTGAAACGGCCTCCCCCGGTCTTCTCCTGTTCGATTTTCTTTCCTCTCCGCGATGATGGACGGGCGGGGCGTGACTGGCTAGCTTCGCGGCATGCGACCGGTGAGCATTGAACAGATTGGCGACGAGCTGGCGATCAAGTGGGACGACGGGGCCGAGAGCTTTGTGCGGCTGGAGGCGTTGCGGCGCGCCTGCCCGTGCGCCGGGTGCAAGGGCGAGATGGACATCATGGGCAATGTGTACAAGAACCCGGAGAAGCCCTACGGTCCCAACGCGTTCATTTTATTGCGGCTCGTGAATGTCGGGACTTACGCGGTGCAACCGAACTGGGGGGATGGCCACGCGACGGGACTCTACTCGTTCGATTATTTACGCCGGGTGGCGGACGACCCGGCGAGTGGCGCCTAATTTTTAGCGGCGATGAAAGACACTGAATTTGCAGACGCGGCCCTTGTGCTTGTCGGTCATGGCTCGACGCTGAACGCCGATTCGGCCGCGCCCACTTACCAGCACGCTGACGAGTTGCGGCGGCGGGGAATTTTCGGCCAGGTGATCGAGTGCTTTTGGAAGCTGGAGCCGTCCATCAGCGGGGTGTTGCGGGGAGTCTTCGCGCCGCGTGTCTTCATCGTGCCGCTCTTTATCAGCGAGGGCTATTTCACCGAGGAGGTCATTCCGCGCGAGCTGGGCATGCGCGCGAACGGCCAGACCGACTTTCCGCGGATCCAACAGCGTGGCCTGCAACGGCTGCACTACTGCGGGCCGGTGGGAACACATTCCAGCATGACGGAGGTGCTTCTGGCGCGGGCCCGTGAGACGGTCCAAAAACATGCCAGACCGGGAAATTCGCCCTCCCCCGGCGAGACCGCGCTGTTCATTGCCGGGCATGGCACCGGCAACAACGAGAACTCGCGCAAGGCCATCGAGCAGCAGGTGGAATTGATACGCGCTCGAAAACTTTACGCCGAGGTCCATGCGATCTTCATGGAGGAGGAGCCGCGGATTGCTGAATGCCACCGGCTGGCCACGGCGCGGAACCTGGTCGTGGTTCCATTTTTTATCAGCGACGGGTTGCATTCATTCGAGGACATTCCGGTGATGCTGGGCGAGCCGGAGCCGGTGGTGCAGGCACGTTTTCGCGCGGGTCAGCCGACTTGGACCAACCCCACGGAGAAGCAAGGGAATCTGGTCTGGTACACGCCGAGCATCGGCAACGAACCCGGCATCGCGGACGTGATCGTGGAGAGGGCGCGGGAGATGGCCAAGCGCGAGTAGCAAGCATCCGTTCTCGCCCGGCTGCCTCATTCCAGGAAAGAAAAACCGGGCGTCCCCCGCGGAACGCCCGGCCGTGCAAATCAAGAGTCTTTTCCGCTCAGGCGGCAATGGTCTCGCCAACCTGGAAGCGGAGGAACCGCTTCACGGAGATCTCGTCCCCGAGTTGCTTGCCGACGCTGGCGACATGCTCCTTCACGGTGACCTCCGAGTTCTTCTTCACGAAGCCCTGGTCGAGCAAGCAGACCGTCTGGAAGAACTTGTCGAGCTTGCCCTCGACGATCTTCGCGATCGCCTGGGGCGGCTTGCCTTTCACCTGCTCGGTGGCGATTTCCCGTTCCTTGGCAACCACGGCCGCGTCCACGTCCTCCCGCGAGACAGAGACGGGGTTTGCCGCCGCGATTTGCAGCGTGATGTCCTTGACGAGCTGCTTGAACTCCTCGCTGGTCACAGTGGCCGGCTTGCCAGCGCCCACCTCGACGAGCACGCCGACCTTCGCGCCGGTGTGGATGTAGGCGGCAACCATGCCGTTGCCGCTCACGTCAAAGCGCTGATGGCGGGTAATCTTGATGTTCTCGCCAATCTTCGCCACTTGCGCCACGCGCAACGGCTCGAGATCGACAGAGGGGTTCGCGAGGACCGTCTTGGCCACCTCGTCGCAGAACGCGCGGAAGGTCTCGTTCTTTGCCACGAAATCCGTCTCGCAGTTCACCTCGACGAGCAACCCGGCCCGGCTGTCCGGCTGGATGCAGGCGGCAATCACGCCCTCTTTGGCGTCGCGCCCGGCCTTCTTCGCGGCGGAGGCCACCCCGCGCTTGCGGAGCACGTCCACGGCCGCGTCCAAGTCACCACTGGTTTCGTTCAACGCCTTCTTGCAATCCATGAGACCGGCGTTGGTCATCTCCCGGAGTTTGCCCACGAGGGCGGCGGTAATCTCGGCCATAAATCAATTCAACGTTAAGGTTCCAAAAAAGAACACCGGCCGCGTCCCGGCCGGTGTTCGGTTTGCAAAGTCTGCTTAAGCCGCCGGGGCCGCGACAGGAGCGGCTGCCTCCACCGGCGCCGGGGCGGGGGCCTCAGGGGCGACCGCCGGAACCTCCGCGACAGGCTTGCGGCGGGCGAACTTCGCCTCGTATTCCGCGCGCGCGCCGGCGATGGAGTTGGACACCACGCCGAGGATCAAGCGCACGGAGCGGATCGCGTCGTCATTGCCCGCGATGGGGTAGTCCACGAGATCGGGATCGCAGTTCGTGTCCACGATGGCGACAATCGGGATGCGCAAGCGGCGCGCCTCGGCCACGGCGTTGTGCTCGCGCTTGATGTCCACGACGAACATCGCCTGCGGATGGCCTTCCAAATGGCGCAAACCGTCCAAATTCTTGTGCAAACGAGCGGCCTCGCGGCGGATCATCGCCTGCTCTTGCTTCACGTAATTGTTAATCGAGCCGTCGGCCTCCATCTTCTCGATCTCGCGCATGCGCGCCAGCGAGCGCTTGATCGTCTTCAGATTGGTCATCGTGCCGCCCAGCCAGCGCTCGGTCACGTATCCCTGGCTGCCTGCCTTGGCGGAATCCTTCACGGCCTCTTGCGCCTGCTTCTTGGTGCCGACAAAGAGCACTTGGCCGCCCTTGCCGACGATGCCGTTGAGGAACTCGCAAGCCGCCTGCAACTGCTGCACGGTCTTGCTGAGGTCGATGATGTAGATGCCGTTGCGGGCCTCGAAAATGAAACGCTTCATCTTCGGGTTCCAGCGCTTGGTTTGGTGGCCGAAATGGACACCCGCCTCCAACAATTCTTTAATGCCGACGTTAATCACTGTATAATATCCGTTTGGTTAAAAACCCGCCGGTTCTGGCGAGTCATCCCGCGGAAACGGGATTGCATTGATGTTATTATGGCCGCGTCCCGCCATCCGGTGGAACGCCAATTCAGGCCGTTTTTCCCAAAGCGGTCAGGCGGGCAAAACTGCCCGTCACCCGCAAAAGGGTCGATAAACTAGCAAAGCCCGCCCCGTCCGCAACTGTTATTTTGGCCATTTCCGTTGAAAAACAAGGCCACGACCATGGCCACCCGCCTGATGGGTTCCCGCCCGACCCTTGATGTGGCTTGATTCCCTCTTTACTCGTATGTTGCCACCGGTGAAGCGTTCGCGCCGAGGCTTGATCCGGCTTGATTCATGGTTGGCCCGGCAAGTGGAGAGGGAATCGCATGGCTTTATTGACCTTGATTGTCTTTCATGCGCCCCTGCCGGGGCGCGGAGACTCTTGGTCAAGAAACCGGTGGCTGCGTTCGCTGCGCGAACTTGCCGACCGGCTACCATCATCCGTGCCTCCGGCACGGCGGATGACCGCTGGAAGCCGGCGTATCCACATGGCTTTCCATGACCTCAAAATGCGGGGCTTGATTTGCAACGGGTTGCGCGTTTCGGAGATCATGGTTCGTGCGCAGGGTCAAAATGGCACAACAACCTTGATTCGCCTTGAATTCTCTTGTTTCCGGGGCTTTCTGAAGCGCCAGGGACGGCTTGATAAACCGCCAAGACGCGGAGACGCAGGGAAAGAAAAAGTCCCTGAATTCGCTCGTTTGGTTTGCGGCATTCTTGTGCAAGTGAGAGGCTTGATTCACCTTGATTTCACTGGATCCGGGTTTTGTCGTTTTGTTTGAGATTTGTTGTAACTAATTGCGATCCAAGGATAAATGGAGGGGCGCATCGCCGGGGCGTCCGGGCGGGTTCCAAGGCTTGATTCTTGAGGAGGTTTGATTGGCGGTTGCGGGGATGCCAAACGCGTGCAGCCGGGACGGTTGCGCCACCCGAAAGAATGCTTATCCTTGGCCGGTTCGTTACTCCCATGCCAGTAAGATAATTTACAAGTCGTCCCATGTCCAATGCGAAGTGGAGGGGAAGACAGGGCGGTGTTGAAAAAAAGGCCGGCCCACGACCTGCCAAATACCGGATGGCCGTTGGTCCAAAATATTGTAAAAAGTGCTTGCCTTGGGCGGCGGGAGGGTTACTGTTCGCGCTCTTTTATTTTAACGAGTTATGGCACGCATTTGCGAGTTGACCGGCAAGGGCCCGATGAAGGGCAACATCATTTGGCGCAGTGGCAAAGCCAAGAAGAAGGGTGGCATCGGCACGCACGTGACCGCCATCACGAAGCGCCGTTTCCTGCCGAACCTCCAGCGCGTCAAGGCGGTGATTAACGGCGAGGTCCGCTATGTCCGCGTCGCCGCGACTGCCATCAAGAAGGGCTTGATCACCAAGGCGCCCAAGCGCACTTGGAAGAAGGACGCGAAGCCCGAGACCAAGGGCGGCAAGTAAGACTGGCCTCGAGCCAGTTTTTGTCCCTGGGTTCACTGACCGGGTCGCAGGTCGAAGCACGCCATTTCCACGGCGTTGCGCACCAGTAATTTTCCCCCGGCGATTGCGGGGCAGTTCCACGTCTTGCCATGCAGGGCGGGGACACGGGCGATTTCCTGCCGCCGTTCCGGGTCCGCCCTGAGCAGCGCCAGATCCCCGTTGCCGCAAAGAATAACGAGGTATCCGTTGGCCACCAATAACTGGCCGTAACCGTAATGGCCTTTCTTCCATTTCCGCTCCCCCGTCATCGCATCCAGGCAGACCAGGACTCCCTCATCCAGGCCATAGAGATAGCCGTCGCAAAGGACGGCGCTGACGAATTTGCTTTTCAGCGATTTGTTCTGCCAGACGGCGTTGGCGAAGAAGTTGGTTCCATCCTTGGTAATCTCCAGCAACGCGCCGCCGACACCCTGACCCGCCGAAAGAAACAGATGGTTCACATTCACCCAGACCGGCTGGGGAATATTGCGGTAGTCCGATTGGATCACCCAGGGATACTCCCATAGCAACTTGCCGTCCGCGGGGTTGAGGGCGAGGGCGCGGGTGGCGGTGACCACCACGACTTCCCGCTGTCCCGCGAGGCTCGTCAACATGGGGGAGGAATACGCCGCCCGGTCGTCAAACGCCTTCCAGACGGGCGCGCTCGTGGCCGCGTCGTAGGCCACGACACTGCGACCACCGGGGCCGCCGGGGGTGACGATCACCTTGTCATCCACCACCAAGGGCGAGGCGGTCGTCCCGTAGGCGGGCAGGCTGGCACCGTTGTTGATCAAAATGTTTGTGCTCCAAAGCAATTTGCCGGTCGCGGCCTCGAGACAGTTCAATTGCCCCAACGCGCCTTGGGCGTAGATTTTACCTTTGTAGAACGTGGGGGTCGCGCGCGGGCCATCACCGCCCATCGACTCCGTGAAAAGGCCGTAATAGTAGTGCGCCCAAAGCTCGCGCCCGGTGCCCAAGTCGTAGGCCACCACCGTCTCGTTGGTGCGGCGGCGCTGCTCGATGGTGAATGCGCGGCCATCCGCGACCACGAAGGACGCGTAACCACCGCCGCACGGTTGACGCCAGAGCAGTTTCGGGCCGTTCGCGGGCCAATTTGCAAGGACCGGTTGCTCGTCGTAGTGGCTGTCCCGGTAGGGTCCGCGAAAATCGGTCCAGTACGGCTTGGGATGATTTTGATTGGTGACGGCAACCGGCGGCTGTTGCGCCTGGGCGGCGCGATGCGCCTCGACGGCCGCGTAGTCCGGCAAGGTCGGAGTCCGGGTGAAGGAGGGATACGAGCCGCCACGCCACTCGGTCTGGAGCGTGCCGGTGGACACCAGCGCCCACAGCGCCAGGCCGGACCAGAGCGCGGCATAGATAATAGTGAAAAATCCAAGCCAGAGCGTGCCCAGCACCTTGGTGGGGCGGGGGATGTTGGGACTCTGCCAGAGGGCGATCGTGCCCGCCGGGGGGAACAGGAGCCCGAGGAGGCGAATACCTTTGATGTCTTGCGGCCAGTTCATGCGCGGGCGAATGGTCCCGGAAACGGCCCGCAAAGTCGATGCGAATGCCGGTTACTTTTTCCGGAGCACCATCACGAGATTATCCGCGCGACCGCGTTTTGCCAGCGCGTTCTCCGCGACGCCGTAAAGCCATTTCACGGGCCGCATCCAGGGTTTTTGTTTCAGCGCGGTGGTGCGTTTGAGGAGACGGGCGCGCTCGGCGTCCGGCACGCGGCCGGTTCCGCCGCGCATGTCACGCCAGATCACCACCGGATTGAAGTGCATGGCGCGCGTCGCCAGCACCTCCAGGTGCGGCGCGTGTTTCGCGAGCGCCACCAGTGTGCCGGCGGAAAAATAATTCAGGTGATCGGGCATCACATATCGATACTTCGGGCCGCAAAGGCGAATCGCCAGTGATTCCAGGTTGGGAACCAGGATGAAGCAATGTCCGCCGGGACGCAGCAGGGTGGCGGCGCGCGCCAGAAAACGCGCCGGCTCGATCAAATGCTCCATCACCG
>CAZMLP010000608.1:0-2363 GCA_964566745.1 uncultured Verrucomicrobiota bacterium
GGTCGGCCAGTTCGCGCAGCGAACGCAGCCACCGGATCACCCGCCCCGAAGCCTTGCGCCCCGGAGGAGGCGCATGAAAGCCGATCAAGGTCGATCCAGCCATCTGGAGTCTCCGGAATGGCGAACGGAAAGAAACAAAGATGGAATGCAGCCGAAGAGTTTGACCCGCCTCCAACCGGCCAAAGCCCTCGGAATTCCAAGGGATTCAACCCAAATCAAACCACCTGCCACCATTGAAATTCTGGCGCTCATCCGCCGTGCCGGAGGCACGGATGATGGTAGCCGGTCGGCCAGTTCGCGCAGCGAACGCAGCCACCGGACAGCTTTCCAAGCCGCCCAAAAAACCGGCCAAAACCCTCGGATTTCCAAGGGATTCAACCCAAATCAAGCCACCTGCGATCGCCGCGTTGGAAGAAATCTCCAAATTTCGCTTGCGCGATTTTTAATTGTTACTACATTAGTAACAGATATGGCGAACAACACGCAATTCTCGATTGCGGTCCACCTGATGGCCGGTCTGGCCTACGGGTGCGGCAAGGACGTCACATCCGCCCGGCTCGCCCATAGCGTGAACACCAGCCCCAGCTTCATCCGGCGAGTCCTCGCCAAGCTTTCCAAGGCTGGCCTCGTGGAAACCACCACCGGCAAGGCAGGCAAGTGCGAGCTTGCCGAATCCCCCGAAAAGATCTCTTTGCTCGATATTTACCACGCGGTGGACGCGCCGAAGGCATTTGCGATTCACACCTACACCGAGCAAAAGGCGTGCGCCGTGAGTTGCCATATCAAGGCCGCTTTGGACAAGGCGCTCGGGAAAACGCAACACGCCATGGAGGCAACTTTGGAGTCCATCACGCTTGCGCAAATCATCACGGATGTGAAAGGCGGATAATATTTTTTTCAACTTTATTGTTACTTTCGTAGTTGCAGTAAGTGAAATCGTGAAACTGGAAAACCAAAAAAGAGAAAGATCTGTATGAGCACTCAAGTCACCAAGAAGCTGGCGGGCAAAGTGGCGGTCGTCACCGGGGCATCCAAGGGCATTGGCGCCTCCATCGCAAAACACCTGGCCGCCGAGGGCGCGGCGGTCGTGGTTAATTACGCGGCCACCAAGGCCGGAGCGGAGAAGGTTGTGGCGGAAATCACCGGCGCGGGCGGGCGGGCCATCGCGGTGCGGGCGGATATTGCCAAGAAGGCGGACATCGAGCAGTTGTTCGCCGAGACCAAGAAGACCTTTGGCGCGGTGGACATTCTCGTGAACAACGCGGGCATCTACGAGTTCGCGCCCATTGAGGACATCACCGAGGAGCACTTCCACAAACAGTTTAACTTGAACGTTCTCGGCCTGTTGCTCAGCACCCGGGAGGCGTTGAAGATCTTCGCCCCCACGGGTGGCAGTGTCATTAACATCAGTTCGGTGGTGTCCACCGCGGCGTTCCCCGGCGCCTCCACGTATAGCGCCACCAAAGGCGCCGTGGACGCGATCACCCGGTCGCTCTCGGCAGAGCTTGGACCCAAGGGGATTCGCGTCAATGCCATCAACCCTGGCATGATCGAAACCGAGGGAGTGCATGCCGCCGGTATCGCGGAGAGTGATTTGCGCAAAGAGGTGGAGACGAAAACCCCGCTGGGTCGCATTGGCCAGCCGGAGGACATTGGGCGCGTGGCGGTGTTTCTTGCCTCCGGCGACTCCGGGTGGGTGACCGGGGAGACGATCCAAGTCGCGGGCGGATATCGTTGAGGCGCCCCGGGACGAGCCGCCTGAACAACGCCACAACCGGTCTGGAATGAAAAAGATCCGCGCCCTTTTGAGATGCGGATCTTTTCTTGATGTGATGGCATCCGCCCGGACGACCGGCTCGGGCGTTTATTCACCCTGGGACCGGGGACAAAATCTCACCGCAGCAATCCCATTAACGCCGCGATTGCCTCCTGGCGCGGTGTCAGCGCCTTTCGCAAATTGTCCTGGGCCTTGGCCAGGGCGGCTTGGCGTTCCTTGATTAGCGCCCGCACCTTGGCCAGCTTCGGTTTGATGTCCGTGACCGGCGCGTTCGAGTCCACCGCCTCGCGCAGCGCGAGGACATCCGCGTTGGGCGCGAGTCCCTCCTCGCCATTGAACCGGTTGCGGCGGTTGTTGTTTCCATTGGGGTCGCTGCCGCCATTGTTGTCATTGGCGCGGCGGCGTCCGCCCAGGCTGGCCACGCGCGCCTCCCGTTGCGCTTGCTGCACTTTCTCGATCAACGGTTGGATCGTCTTCCAATCGTCGTCGTTGGTGATCTCCAGGCGCTCGCGAATGCGCGCCGTGATGCGCTCTTGAATTTGCGCGGGATCCCGCTGGCCCTGGTTGTTGCCGCCACCGGCGCGGC
>CAZMLP010000609.1:0-6550 GCA_964566745.1 uncultured Verrucomicrobiota bacterium
GCAAATCACTGGCCGGGGTTTCATCGTCGGCCACTGCGAAGGCGACCGTTACCGGCTCTCCTCCAACAGAAAATTGGTCGGCAATGGGGCTGATTGCCGGCAAGGCATTAGGACTGACAATCGTCAACTTGAATTCCTGGCGGGCACTATTGCCATTTATTTCCCTGGCGGTGACCGCGACGGTGACCGTTCCTGTCCGGTCCGGCGGCGCCAGAATAATTAAACTTCGCTCGCCGCCCGTGCCGGTGATAAAAAAATTGGAGTCCGGCACAAGGTCGCCGTCGGCGCAGAAGGCAGCGGCGGTGATGTTCGAAGAGTCTGTATCAACGGCGCTCACCGAAAACGGCAAGGTGATTGTCATGCCTTTCAATACAGTTTGCGGAAAAAAACCGGAAATGATCAGGGCGTCCTGTCCCGGCGGCAAAATCGTCAAATTAAAACTCGTTCTCGTCACGGTAAAATTGTCAGTCACGGCAAGCACCACTGAAATTTTGCCGGAATAGCCCGAGACGGGTCCCACTCCCAAAGTCCGATTGGTGCCGCTGCCTCCCAACGTCAAACGCGGGGCGGACAATAACTGTGTCGCGAAGCCTGCTGTGACGTTAAGCTTTGTTGCCGGCGTATCCGGGTCAGAAACGGAAAACGGCACGAGAATCACCCTTTGCTGGCCAACCGCTTGGTCAGGAATGATGTCGAAATGCGGCGGATAATTAGTCCTTTGAATTGAAATTATTCCATTATCATATTCTGTTGGAAGCTCGTTTCCGAGTGCATCGGTGACCCGCCGGCTGACCGGTTGGCTCCCAAAAGAAACGCCCGTGTCACCAGCCGGGCTTACTCCTATGAACGTCACCTGCAATAATTCCAGCGTGCCTGGACCGAAACTGTAGTTTGAAGGCCAGGAAATCGTGACTCCAATTTGACCTGAGGACACCAAGTTAGTGTCTAGGTTCAACGCGACAGAAGGAACGTGTTTTCCGGGAGCCGCTTTGAAAAAACGAAGGCTGGTCGCGTCGAAATTAAGGCTGAAACTTACGAACCGTTCGCCACCTGGCGCCGCCATTTGAACAGCTATCGTGCCGGTTTGACCCACCGCAATCGTGGTTCCAACGACACGCAACCGCCGTGGATTAACATTTTGTCCCTGGATGTCAACCACACCCGTCGACGCCACAAGAATCCATGCGAAAACGATTAAAAAATGAGCTGCATGGAAGCGGTCAGGGAAATTTAGAAACTGGCGCGCCTTCCCGTTTACACCGTTGGATTTCAACCGCATGCCCGCATCCTATAAACGTTTTTGTCTTAGTCAACGGAATGCAGGCAAATCGTGAAATCACCGCCGCAAGCGGAAAAACATCATGGACTGATCCACGGGAACAGTGACACGGGATTGGCCATCCTTCACGGCCCCTTCGAGCGCGACTCGCTGCCAGTTCGTCAAGCCGGACGATGCCTCCAGCACGAAATCTCCGCCATCAGCCGGCCATGCGATCACCAAACCGTCGGTCGTGGCTTGAATTGCAAGCGGTGGCGCGGACGTTGGTTGGTTTGGATCGGGATTCACGGCCAAGGTAAAGGAGGTTGACGAGGATGCCCCGCCTCCGTCGGTCACCGTGATCGTTATGATTGCCACGCCCGCCCTGCCCGTCCGCGGGGTGACGGTCACGAAGCGTTGAAACCCGGCCCCGGTCAATTGAATGCCGGTCACCGGCGCCAATGCCTCGTTCGATGAGGCCGCCGTCAATCGCAATCCGGCAAAATCGGTCTCCCGATCGGCCACATTCACGGACAATGGCGCGGTGGAGTGGCTCGCGAGAATGGTTTGATCCGCGATCGGCGTGATTTCCGGCGTCTGGTTGGTCGCTGTCACGGTCACGTAGAACATGAACGATGTCTCCGCATCCTCCGCGTCACGAGCGAAGACCCTGATCGCGGTCTTTCCAGATTGGTCCGGCAACGGCGTCAGCGTCAGCATCGCCCCATTGGTGTCATTCGAAAAAACCAGCCCGGAATCGGGGATCAAGCTGGTTACAGCGGATTCGGCGTGCAGCACGATGTTGCTGGCGGGGGTGGTGTCATCGCTTACCGAAAAAGCCACACTCAAGCTCGCTGAGCCTTCAGGTATCACTTGATCCGTGATTATTGAAATCACCGGCGGTTGATTGGGCGGCAGGACGGTCACCTGAAACGCGTGGGAGATGGCGCCGTAATCACTGTGCAAAGTGACCGTGATCGTCGCCGGGCCAGTCTGGCCTGGAACCGGGTGAATAGTCAGGGTGCGCTGGAACCCGTCACCCGAGAAAATCAAACCATCGGCGGCCACCAGGCTGGGATTGGACGAACTGCCGCTAAGGCTCAAAGAAGGAACCACCTTCGTGTAGTAGGCGACCACCGGGACGACCGTCGCCTGGTCTTGCCGGATAATCTGGTCAGGGGGAGTGTCAAAATTGGGACCCTCGTAGGTTGAAGTTGATAAAATAAAGGAGGCGGTTGCGGTTCCGCCGTCGCCATCCACCACGGTGAGGGTAATCACGACCATACCCGTTTTGCCAGGCGCCAAAGTTAATGTCACGGTCCTTGAAGCGCTCTCTCCACCGAGTCGAATTCCTGAGTCGGGCAAAAGAGTTTTGTCAGACGAGTCGGCGAAAACCATCAATTGGCCAGCGGGCGTCTCGACGTCGCCAATCGTGAATGGCACCGTCAGCGTGGTTTCGCCAAGCTCGGGCTCGATGCTCTGCGTGGAGATCGGACTGATGGTCGGAATGGCGTTGGTCTGCGGGAATGGCGGCACCAGCAAATCCGCGTAGTCACTTTGGACCGTTCCATAAGGATTGGACACCACCACCCACACGCTCGAAATTGGTCCCCGCGCCACGTTCGAAATCGTTAAAGTGTCGTTGGTGGCCCCCGTCACGACCTCGGAATCGCGCCACCATTGGTAACTCAAAGGACTGGTTCCAACCGCGGATACTTTGAAAATCGCGGTGTCGCCCGCCGGCGCCTCGACCCTTTGCGGTTGCGTCAAAATGCTGGGCGGCGCGGGATTGATCGACTCATCGTCTTTAATGATGATTGAGGCAGTGGGGAACGGTCCGGACGTGTATTGCGGGCTGGAATCAAGTGTCAAGGTGACAGTTTCCGGCCCTTCCACCAATCCATCGTCAATAGGCTTTATGGCCACATTCACCGCCCGCTGGCCAGTCGGAATCCGAACAAGACTCGACGGAATCGTGTAATCCACCCCGCCGGTCGCATCGCCGCCCAACGTGAACGAAACAGGCAAGTCATGGTCCAGCGCGCCCGTCCGGGACAACACAAAATAGCCGGCAAGGTCCGGCTCCGCGGCGCCGGGAAGCACCGAGATCGTCACCTCCGGAATGACCGGCTCGATCACGGTGAACAAAAACGACGTGGAAGCGGAATCTCGCCCGTCATTGACGGAGAGGGTGACCGTCGCCGATCCCAGAATATTTGTATTGGGATTGAGCAGCACACTCCAAGTTTGCGTGGCATTCGCCACATTCGTGGATTGCGCGGGAACGAGATTTGGATCCGTGGAGGTAACGGACAGGAACAGGAACGGATTCGAATGGTCAGGATCGTCAATCGTCACCGTCACAACCGTCGAGGGCGCCCCGGCCACGGTGGTTTGGTCGGCCACGGAAGAAATTGTGGGCGGGACATTCGGAGGCGGGGTCGAGGCCACCAACAGCTTCAAGGAAAAGTTCCCGGGCGATTCACCGGCCCCCGGCGTTTGCCTCTCCCAAAGGCCTTGCCCGTTTTTTTGCCAAAAATCGTTGACGCTGGAGCCAATGGAGGGTGGTCCCGCCACCAGCCAGGCAACGCTCTCGCCGGGATTCAATCCCGTTGTGGCGAGCGTCACCGTCACCCGGTCGGTCAACGTGATTCCGCTGATGCCCGTGATGATCACCGAGTGAAACCCCGCGCGCGCCGCGATGGGATCGCTCTGGTAAATCGCCGTCCCCGGCGAGCCAGACGGGCCGTCATTCTTGTAAATGGCCAGAAGAATCCATTTGCCCGGGTCCTCGACCAACCGGCCGAAGTACTCGAACTGAATGTCTTGCAAGCTCCGGCCGGTTCCCGCGAGCGTCACCTCGTCTCCAAACTCAAATGCCGGGGAGTGGGCGCCAAGCTGCGGATTGTCGTCGGTGCTTTGATACGCAACCACCTGTGCGCGCAGCCATATCGGCGCCACCAGCCATAGCAAAAGCAAAGCCTGACGAAATGTCATACCCGTCCTGATTTCGTATTTTTTTTGAGCGGACCTCGCAGGTCCCGGGAGGGTATTCGCGGCCAGCGGGGTGATTCAAGCGAATTTGAGGAAAAGCAAGCGGAATCCATCAGGAGGAGGCCCAATTTTTCGTTGACCCCAAGCGCCGGTCTTGGAGACATAATAGCTTACTGTTGTTTGATCGTTTTGGATTTTTTGAGACATGGCCAAAGGCTTGCGGAAAATGGCGGCTCCCGTTCGCGGGAGTGGCACCACGAAATATGACGCGCACAATAGCGCCCTGAACCGGACGTACGGCGCCCTGGCGGACTTGCGCCGGGAACTGGCGGACACCAAGGCCGCCGTCGCGGAGCGCACGGAGACCCTGACGCTCTTTGCCGACTGCGCCGACTCGCAACGCGCCTGGCTGTTGCTGGAGGACTATTTTGAGAAGCTCTCCCTTTCCCGCCGGGATTTCCCGGGCGAGGACTGGTGGCCGCGCCTGCTGGCCGTGACGGGCAAGGCCCGCCTGGAGGGGGTGGCCCACCTCTTTATCCGGGCCAAGCGCTCCCTGCCCACCGAGTTGACGCCGTACGCAAACTTTGACCGCTTTGCCGAAATCGAGGCCGCCGAGCACGAGCACCGGCTGGTCCAGCAACTCGAGAATTGGCTGCTGCCGGCCGCGCCGGTCCACTTGGACGCCCCGCGCGCCGAGTTGCGCGTGGTCTGCCAGCCGGAGCCAAGCGAGGGCCAGCCCGCCCTGCACAACTTGGCGGTGCGCCTGCACCTTTCCCGCCCGCGCACCGGCTCGAAACTCCGCACCCCGGCGGAAATTGTGGAGCTGACCACCCGCTCCGCGCACGAGCAGGAGCTTTTCTCCGCGCCCGACTGGCAGTTCATCCAATGGCTCGCGGAAACCCTCGGCGAGAACCCGACCGAGGCGGAGAAGCTTTTGCTGAACGGCCCGGCCCTTCTTCAATGGCTCGCGCGCTGGGGTCACGCGGACCGCCTCGAATTGCCGGACGGCAATCACTCGCTGGAGTTTCACGGGGACATGGTGGCGTTGACGCCGCACCTGGAGACGGTTGGTAACGATTTGGTTTTCACCCACCGGCTGGCCCTTCCCGGCGCCGAGCCCGCCCCGCTCAACCACGGTATTTTCTTCGCGGGTCTTCCCTCCCTGGTGCTGGCGGGCAACAAGTTCTTCCTGCTGCGGGACGCCCCGCCTCCGGCGCTGTTGGAGCAGTGGTCCCAGCAAGGCGCGCTGCCGGTGAAAAAACTGAGCCACCGCCTCCTCACGCACCTCCGAAAAACCAGCAATGGCGGGGGCGCGGGCTGGGAGGAGTTGTGCGTCACCCACAAGGCGACACCGCAGTTCATGTTCGAGCTGTCGGATGACACCGTGCGCCTGCGCCTGCTCGCGCGCAGCGACCGGGACCAGAAAATCTGGCAATGGAACGGCCACGAATGGCAGCAACAGGAGCATCGCCCCGCCAACGGCGAAAAGCCCGAGGTGCTGGACGACCCGCGCCTGGAAGCCGCCGCCCACTGGTTGCGGCGTCTGGACTGGTTCACACCGGAGCCGGGCGTTTGGGTGGGTGATGCGAACGAGAATTTCCTCGGCACACTGGCGATGGCCTGGCCGGACCGTCCGAACGAGGCGGAGTATTTGGGCAATCCCGCGTTCCACCGCCTGTTCCTCGCCCCCCGCAAGCTCCGCCCGAAACTGGTGATGAACGGCAGCGGCATTGACTGGCTCTCGGTGTCCGTGGAGTGGGAGCAAGAGGGATTGAAACTGAGCAAGGCCGATCTGGAGCGTTTGCAAACCGCCACTGGCCGGTTCGTGAAATTGCCGGACGGCGGCTGGATGGAACTCGAGACCGAGGCGGTCGAGAAGGCGCACGAGACTTTCGCGGAATTGGGCTTGGACGGTCTTTCTGGCGAGCCGCAAAAGGTGGCGTTGCTCCACGCCGCGCAATGGGATGAGTCCACTCTCTCCCGCTTTGATGGCAAGGCGCACATCCAAGCCTTGCGGGAACGGCTGAAAAATTTCACGGGCGTGCCCAACACCGATCTGCCGGGCAGCGTGCAGGCGGAATTGCGGCCTTACCAAAAGTCCGGTTTCGAGTTCCTTTGCCATCTCACCAACAACGGCTTGGGCGGCATCCTGGCGGACGACATGGGTCTCGGCAAAACGTTGCAGACGCTCACCTGGCTCACCTGGTTGCAGGAGAAGAACGTCAAAAAACCGAAGCCTTCCCTGGTGATTTGCCCCGCGTCCGTGCTCCACAACTGGCGCCGCGAGGCCGAGCGGCT
>CAZMLP010000610.1:0-4245 GCA_964566745.1 uncultured Verrucomicrobiota bacterium
GGCACGCTGCGGTTGCGCGTCGCCACGGTCCCCGGCAAGACCTACAGCGTCCAGTACCGCGACTCGCTCACAGAAGGCAATTGGGCGCAGCTGACCGACCTCACCGGGCCCGCCGACGTGTCCTTTGTGGAGGTCGGTGACAACCCGCCGGACTCGCCAAACGGGCGATACTACCGGGTCGTCACGCCCCGCCAGCCGTGATCCGTGGTTGGGACGCGTCGCCGACGCGTCCGCCACCCAAACAGTTTCGGATGACAAACGCGATGCGCTTGTCACCACTTCAACTGCTGCAAACGCTTGGCCACTTCCTCGGCGTTCGCGCGGCTGTTGAACGAGCTGATGCGAAAATATCCCTCGCCCTTGGAACCGAACCCGCTGCCGGGCGTGATCACCACGTTCGCCTCGTTCAGAATCTTGTCGAACGCCTGCCAACTCGTCACCCCAGCCGGAGTCTGCACCCAAATATAGGGCGCGTTGACGCCGCCATAAACCGTCAACCCGGCCGCTTTCGCCCCGGCGACAAGCACCTTGGCGTTGCCCATATAATGGGACACCAGCGCCGCCACCTCTTGCTTGCCCTCCGGCGAGTAGAGCGCCTCCGCGGCGCGTTGAACGATGTAGGAAACACCGTTGAACTTGGTCGTCATGCGGCGCAGCCAGAGTGGATGCAGCGGCTTGTATTCCCCCGTTCCGGTGGCGGCCAGCAACGTCTTCGGGACCACGGTCAACGCGCAACGCGTGCCGGTGAAGCCGCCGTTCTTGGAAAAGCTCCGAAACTCGATGGCGCATTCCCGCGCGCCAGGAATCTCGTAAATCGAGCGCGGAATCGCCGGGTCCGAAATGTAGGCCTCGTACGCCGCGTCGAACAGGATGATGGCTTTGTTCGCCAGCGCGTATTTCACCCACGCCTCCAATTGCGCCCGGGTTGCCACCGCGCCCGTCGGATTGTTCGGCGAGCAAAGGTAGATGACATCCACCTTTTCTTTCGGCGGCTCGGGAATGAACCCGTTCGCCGGGGTGCAAGGCAGATAGACGATGCCCGCGTAGGCGCCCGACTCGTCGGCATCGCCGGTGTGACCGGCCATCACGTTCGTGTCCACATACACCGGATAGACCGGGTCGGAGATCGCCAGCTTGTTCTGATGGCCAAGCACGTCGAGGATGTTCCCGCAATCGCACTTCGAGCCGTCGGAGACGAAAATCTCGTCATCCGCGACCTCAATGCCCCGGTCGCGAAAATCATTCTTTGCAATCGCGCCGCGCAAAAAATCATAGCCTTGTTCCGGGCCGTAACCGCGGAAGGTGGCGCGGCTGGCCATCTCGTCCACGGCCTTGTGCAAGGCCGCGATGACTGACGGGGGCAACGGCTCGGTCACGTCGCCGATGCCGCAGCGGATCAGCCGTTTGGCCGCCTCGGGATTCGCCTCGCAAAAAACCTTCACCCGGCGGGCGATCTCGGGAAAGAGATAACCGGCCTTCAGCTTTAAATAGTTGTCGTTCAGGTAAGCCATGTGTCTTGTTCGCGGTTAAAAATGCAGCCACCAGCAAATTAAGGCCGGGACCGTAGCGAAACACCGCCCGGCGCGCAAGCGAGCGCTGTTGAATATGAACGCCGGGTTTGTTACGGCTAACGGCCGTGTTGACCACGTTTGCCACCTAAGCCGCATGCCCCTGCTCGCCCGCGAGTTCATCCAGTCCTTTGATTCGCCGGATCTGGTCCCGTACCGGACCATGAGGCAGCAGCGCGACACTCGCTCGCAACGCGTCTTCGTGGCCGAGGGGGATAAAGTGGTGGAGCGGCTGCTCGTCTCGCAAACTCAGGTCGTTTCCGTGCTGCTGCCGGTGGATCGCGAGGCGGAGTTCGCGCCACTGATCGCGGCGCGGCCCGAGCCAATTCACCTCTTCGTCGCCGAATTCGCCACCCTCGAGCAACTAACCGGTTTCAACCTTTACCAGGGCGTCCTCGCCGTCGGGCGCGTTCCCGATTCTTGCGACCTGGCTGGTTTGCTCCGACAAACCGCCCCGCCCCGCCTGTTGGTCGCCGCCGACGGCCTCTCCAACGCCGACAATCTTGGGGGTCTGATTCGCAATGCCGTCGCGTTCGGCGCCCAGGGATTGGTCCTCGGCGAGACCAGCATCCATCCCTACATGCGCCGCTCGGTTCGCATCTCGATGGGAACTATTTTCAAGCTTCCGGTGCTGGAATCCTCCTGTCTCGCCGACGCCTTGCGCGCCCTGCGCGACGCGGGGGTCCGCTGCGTCGCCGCGCATCCTCACGCCGCCATGCTGCTTTCCGCAGCCAGCCTGCTCGGTGATTGTTGCCTCGTCTTCGGCAGTGAGGGCCGGGGTCTGCGCCCGGAGGTTCTCGCCGCTTGCGACGAGGCGGTTGCCGTCCCGATGGCGAACGATGTCGATTCGCTCAATGTCATGAACGCTTCCGCCGTTTTCTTGTATGAGGCGGCCAGGCAACGCGCCGCCGCTCGTGGCTAACCGCCCGTTGCAAATTGCCGCCGGGCGGTTATGAATCTTCCTGTGCGCCGTCGAATGCCATTGTCGCCCCTCCTGCTGACCCTCTTTCTCGCCTGTTTGGCTTGTCCTCGCGCGCTCGCGCACAAGCCAAGCGACAGCTACCTGACTTTGTCGGTCGAGGCCGGCCGGGTGAATTGCCAATGGGATGTCGCGCTTCGGGACCTGGATTACGTGATCGGCTTGGACGACAACTACGATGGCGCGATCACCTGGGGCGAGTTGCAAAAGCACCAGAACGACGTGGATGCCTACGTGCTGGCGCGACTCGGCATTCGTGTGGATGGCATCGTCTGCGCGCCGCGTGTCACCAAGCACGAGGTGGCGACGCACGTTGACGGCACTTACACCGCGATTTCTTTCACGTTGGACGGCGTGGGCGCGCCCAACGTGATCGAGGTCAATTACCGGCTGTTCGCCGAGGTCGATCCGATGCATCGCGGTTTGCTCAAGATCACGCAAGGTCCAAAAACCCAAACCGCGATTTTCGGCCCCGACAATGCCACCCAAAAATTTGAGCTGACCGCCTCCGCGCGATTTCAGGAGTTCCTCGCCTTTGTCCGGCAAGGCATCTGGCACATCTGGGAAGGCATAGATCATGTGCTCTTTCTGGTCGCGCTCCTGCTGCCGTCGGTGTTGCGACGCGAAGGCAATGGCTGGGTGGCGGTGCCGGAATTCAAGCAGGCTTTCGTCAACGTCGTGAAAATCGTCACGGCGTTCACGGTGGCGCACTCCATCACACTGAGCCTGGCGGCGTTGGGAGTGGTTCACGCCCCGTCACGCCTGGTCGAGTCGGTGATTGCCGCCTCCGTCGTCGTGGCCGCGTTGAACAACATCGTGCCCTTCTTTCGCGACAAAGCCTGGGTGGTGGTGTTCGCCTTCGGTTTGGTGCATGGCTTTGGTTTTGCCAACGTCCTGTTCGACCTCGGCATTTCACACGGGAACCTCGCATTGACGCTGCTCGGCTTTAACGTCGGCGTGGAAATCGGCCAGTTGGCCATTGTGGGTGTGGTGTTGCCCGCCGCATTCGCGGCGCGACGGCTCTGGCTCTACCACGGCTTCACGTTGCGGGCGGGATCGTGCGCGATCATGGCCATCGCGGGCTTGTGGATGGTCGAGCGCGCCTTCGACCTTAAATTCATGCCGTTTTGAAAACGGGCCTGGGGATCAGAGCGTCTTGCCCGTCAGGCGCGTGTACGCTTCCAAGTATTTGGCCTGCGTTTTCGCGACAATCTCTGCGGGGAGCGCGGGAGCGGGCGGGGTTTTGTCCCACGCGAGCGTTTCGAGGTAATCCCGCACAAACTGCTTGTCGAAGCTCGGCTGGCTGCGGCCCGGCTGGTATTGGTCCGCTGGCCAGAAGCGGGAGGAGTCGGGCGTCAGCACCTCGTCAATCAGGATCAATTGCCCGTCCACGAGACCGAACTCGAACTTGGTGTCGGCGATGATGATTCCGGCGCCGCGCGCGTAATTGCGGGCAAACCGGTAAATTTTCAAGCTGAGTTCCCGGGCCTGCTCCGCCACCGCCCGGCCAACGAGACCAACCGCCGTCTCAAAGGAAATGTTCTCGTCGTGCCCCGTCTCAGCCTTGGTGGCGGGAGTGAAGATTGGTTCGGGCAATTCCGACGATTCCTGCAAGCGCTCCGGCAGCTTGACGCCGCAGACACTTTGGCTCGCCTTGTATTCCTTCCAGCCCGAGCCGGCCAGATAACCGCGCGCCAC
>CAZMLP010000611.1:0-4480 GCA_964566745.1 uncultured Verrucomicrobiota bacterium
AGGACCGTTTTCGCGAGACCGGCGGCATAGCGTGCTCCGGGCGGCAGGTGCAACGTCTGGCGGGGGCCATTGGGCCGGCGGCCCGGGTTGCCGCTGGCGGCGAACATCGTGCTGCTGATCGATGGCGCGGCCGGTTTGGGAGACATGGGCACGCTCTTCTTTCCGACGGCGGTGCGAATCGTGGACTTCCATCACGCGCTGGAGCACGCAGGCGAGGTTTTGGTGGCCCTGCTGGGCAGCCGAGAACACCCGGACCAAAAGCCAAGGCTCGGCCAAGGGTGAAGAAGTTGATTCCGCCACGCGCAAGGAATGCGCCGGCCAAACTTGCACCGGGGCGGTTAGCCCGGATCCGGGGGGATCCGAAATGGCGCCAAAAAGAGGTTGGAAGCCCGTCCCGCTCGCGGCAGAGTTGTCCCAAGCGAATCCGGGCTTGGAATCTTGCAGCCATAAGAGCGTTCGTCACGTCGTTGGCTTGGGTGTCCCGCAATCGCGCCGAATCATGTTCACGGGATGAACCTGCCCAACAAGCTGACTTTGTCGCGCTTTGTGCTGACGGTCGCGTTTCTGCTCGCGATCTTCGCGCACTTTCGCTTCAACGAGACCGTGGCACTCTTCTTCTTCTGCCTCGCGGGTTTGACCGATTACTTCGATGGAAAAATTGCCCGGCAGCGCGGCGTCATCACGAATTTCGGCATTTTGATGGACCCGTTGGCGGACAAAATCATGACTTGCTCAGCGTTCATCGCGTTCGTGGGCCTGGGCTACATGCCGGCCTGGATGGTGGTGATTGTGGTGGCGCGGGAGCTGGCGATCACCGGGTTGCGGCTGCTGGCCGCCTCGAAACAGGTGGTGCTCGCGGCGGAAGGCTACGGCAAACACAAAACCATCTCGCAGATCATCGCGATCATCGCCGTGCTGGTGTCAGTGAGTTACGAGCAATGGGGACCGGTGGGCAAGGCGGTGTTCGGATTTCCGTTGATGGGCCGGCCGTGGGTAACGGGTTTTGCAAACCTGGCCAAGTGGGTGGCGGTGGGTCTGACTTTTCTCTCCGGCGCGCTTTATCTGCGGCATAATCGCCGTATTTATCTGGACGAGGCGTGAGCGGCCTCGCGCGGCACGTCAGGTGTTCAGGACCTTCAGCGCCTTGCGCGTGTTCGAGGCGCGCAAGATCAGCAGCCCCTTCTTCGCGTCCGGGCTGGTGGCGCAGTAACAATACTCGATATTGATCTTCGCGGCGGCCAGCTTCCGGGCGATGCGGGCCAGCGAGCCGGGTTTGTTGTCGCCGTCGATCATCAACACCTCGGTGGCCACCGCCAGGACGTTCCGCTCTTGAAAGACTCCCAAGGCCTTGCGGGGATCACTCAACACCAGCCGCACCACAATATGGTCCACCGTGTCACTGGTGGTGATGGCGAAGATGTTCACCTTGGCCTCGGCAAGGGCGTCGCATAGCCGGGCGAGGGTGCCGGGACGGTTATCGAGGAAAATCGCGAGTTGTTTTGCGATGTGCATGCGCGCGGCCGGATCATGGCGAGCCCGGGCTTGCCGCGCAACCAGCATTCGTGCCTGACGGCGTTCACCGAATGTCGTAACCCGTTTTCACGTCACCGCCAGTATTCGGATTGTCGGTGTTCGTTTTGCCATCGCCACCGAAGGAGAACCAGTTCGGGTCATACAAACCCCGGCCGCCTTGCCGGAAGGTCACTTTGAATTTGTCAGCGTGGAAATCCCCGAAGACGACGTTGATGGTCGGTTGCTTGGTCGGATACTGGTCTTTCAACTTGGCGTAATGATAATCGTAGTCCTCGTGGTAAATCATCTGGCCGGAAGGTTTGACAAGGTCGGTGTCCTTCAAACCGGGATACATCACCGTGTTCCAGAACATCACCCAGCGATAACGATAAGAGGTGAAGGCATTGGTGTTAAAAGGATTGGGAAACGAGTTGGACTTCTCGCTCGGGCACCAAAACGTGTGGGGATTTCCCACGTCTAGCAGCGTGGGAAGCCCCCGATAGCGGTCCGTCATGTCCACGATGGCGGTCGCGGAACCATAGTCACCGGCCCGGGCGCCGTACGTCAGCGCGGAAGGCATTTTGTTCTGGTAGGAATCCGTGTAGAGCGTGAACGCCAGCCCGATTTGCTTGAGATTGTTGATGCAGGTGATGCGCTTGGCCTTTTCTTTGGACTTGGCCAGCGCGGGCAGGAGCATGCCGGCAAGGATCGCAATGATGGCGATCACCACCAGCAACTCGATCAAGGTAAAAGCAAGGCAATTGCGGCGGCGCGACAGCAAAAGGGCGTGGGTAAGCGAACTCATACGAATTTGGTGATGGCGGAACTTGGCAGAACCGCGCGCCTCCGGCAAGCCCCAAGCGGTTTGCGAAACGAAGATGGCGACGCCGTGACCGGCTGACCGTGGTGGTGGGCGAATGGACCAGTCTCCGCCCATCTGGAGAAACGCCCGTCCGTCCGGCGGCGACCATTTACCGCTTCACTTGCTCCAGCTTCGCCCCTTGCTCCAAGTGTCGAAGGTATTCCGGAAAGGCGGCAGCGCCGGGCAAAAGCAGCAAGTGGCAGCGGCCCCGGTCTTCAATTTGACCCACCGATTTCAATTCCACCTTGTCCTTCAAGTACCACGCCTTGTAGCCGTTGTCCTGGCACCAAGTCAGAACGGACTGCCCGTTGGTCGCCATGGACATTTCGGGGCTGGAATGCATCTCGACCATGAAGGAGGTGGCTTGTTTGGACGCGATTTTCGTGGCTCCGGCCAAGGCCAGCCGCTCCGCTCCTTCGACATCCAGCTTCACCAAATCCGGAACCAGGGACAGTTTTTCGGACAAGGAATCGATCGTGAGCGTGGGAACCAAAGTGGAACTATCAAGGTCGCCCGCCGTGACGGCATGAGTGCGGAACATGCTGCCGGCCGCGCCGGCGCCCACGGTGAAGAACTCGATCTTTTCGTCATCTTTGTCCGAGGCAAAGGCGCACACGAAGCGGGACTTGATGGAAAATCCATTCGTGATCAGATTCTCGGCGCCCACCGACAACGCCGCCGGATTGGGATCAACAAGCACAATCTGCTGGATTGTGGGGGAATACAACGTCAACAGGCTGGACTGCCCGATGTTGCACCCGATGTCGAAGACCACTTTGGAATTAAGCCCCAGCGCCAGCAGCCAGGCGTCGTCGTAATCATCCGTGCGAACCGAGCCGGCGAGAACCGTGTAGGAACGGTCCAATATATTCATCGTCTCCCGGTTGCGAGGCGCCAGCCCGAGATTCTTTTCCAGAAACTGCAAGAAGCGTGTTTTAAAATGAATCATATCACAGGCTTTCCTGGCGCACTGTCATCATCGGGCGAGCCGCACGACGCCGCGTTATTTTGCGTCCCCGGAGGACGCAAATCCCCGGCCATTCGGATTCCGCGCCTGCGACCGCGACAAGACTCGCTCCCGGAAGACTTTCGCCAGCAAGGATGGTCACGGACGTTTTGTTCCAGAAAACACTCGGCCATCCCGGCCAATCGAGCAGTGCGTGTAATCGAAATCCACAGGCATGGCAAGAAATACATGCCTGTGCCACCGGGCGACCGGGCGCGGCGGCTTGCGAGTTGCCGCCTTGTCAGTTCCACCCAAAAAAGTTACTTCTGAACCATGGATGCAAGGGAAGCTTTCATCGCGCTCAATTTGATCGACCACGTCGGCCCGGTGCGTGTGCGCCAGTTGCTCGAGTATTTCGGCGAGGCCCCGGCGATTTTGCGCGCGAGCCGGGCGGAGCTCGTGCGCGTGCAAGGCATTGGCGAGGAAACAGCGAACTCCATTGCCGGCTGGGAGAGCAGTGTGGACCTGGCCGGGGAATTGAAGCGTATCCAGGAGTTCGGCTGCCGGGTGTTGATTCGCGAGGACGAGGAGTATCCCGCGCTGTTGCGGGAAATTTACGATCCGCCGGTGGTGCTTTACATCAAGGGATCGTTGACGGAAAAGGACAAGAACGCCGTTGCCATGGTCGGCTCGCGCCAGACGACGCATTACGGCACGGAGGCCGCGCGCAAGCTCGCGTATCAACTCGCCTACGTGGGTGTGACGGTGGTGAGCGGCGGCGCGCGGGGAATCGACACCGCGGCGCACCAGGGTGCGCTCGCCGCGAAGGGCCGCACGGTCGCGGTGCTCGGCACCGGCATCAACCGCGTCTTTCCGGCGGAAAACGCGGAATTGTTCGAGCGCATCGCCGCGAACGGCGCGTTGCTCACGCAGTTCGCGTTCAACCGCCCGGCGGACAAGCAAAGCTTCCCGATCCGCAACCGTATCGTCGCCGGCGTGACGCTCGGAACCGTGGTGGTGGAGGCGGCGCTGAACAGCGGCGCGCTGATCACCGCGAACTTTGCGGTGGAACACGGGCGGCAGGTCTTCGCGATCCCGGGGCGCATCGACTCGCCCGGCAGCAAGGGGTGCCATGATTTGATAAAGCGGGGCGCGAAATT
>CAZMLP010000612.1:0-3323 GCA_964566745.1 uncultured Verrucomicrobiota bacterium
ACTTCTTGATTGAGCATTCCTTGGCTTGTGCCCGTTCTCCTGAACGGTATGGTTAGACCACCCTGCGGCTGGTGACCTTTGAATGTCATGCCGCTTGAAACTTTAATTCAATTTCTGCCGTGGAGCAATCTCGATCCATCATCCGGCCTATTTTGAAAACCCGTCTGATTCCGCTGCTCGTGGTCATGCTGCTGGTTCCCCGGTTCGCGCACGCGGCGGAGACTTGGACGGATGACCGGCTGCCGGTGCGCGACGGTTTGGAATTGTGGTTCGATTGCGCCCGGCAGAACGCGGGCCGCAGCGCGCGGCAATTGCCACCCATTGCCTCCGGCAACCCGGCGGATTACTTGATCGACGGCTCGGGTCGCGGGCGAAATTTGACCCAGGCGCACCCCGAGTACCGGCCGCGTTTCCGCCAGGAGTTCAACGGGGCGTTTCTTTCGTTCGACGGCCAGGATGATGTGCTCGGCGCGTCGCGACTCGAGGGCGAATTGACGGACCTGACGCTCTTCGTGGTGGCCGCGCCGCGCTCGAACGCGGGCGGGTTTCGCGGCCTGGTCGCCTGGAGCCGCGCGGGCGGGAACGATTACACCACCGGCCTTTGTCTCGGTTACTCCCTCGGGCCAACGTTGCAACTGGCGGAGATCAATGCCGAGGGGGCCGGTTTCAGCGGCGCGGCGCAATTGAAGCAGGGGCCGCCAACGCCGTTTGGCGTGTGGCATGTGTTTTCACTGGAGAGCCAGCCGGGCGGTTTGGGGACAAAGCTTGCCATCGACGGCAAGGCGCAAGGCGCGCGCGGCCGGGACAATCTGCCAACAAGCCTCAACGAGTTTACGCTTGGCGCGCGGCATTACTCGAACACGCCCGAGCCGCCGTTCACGCAGGGCTTTTATCACGGCGAGATCGCCGAGGTGCTGGTGTATGGCCGCGTGCTGGACGTCACCGAAAAGGCCGCTGTGCAACGCTACCTCGACACGAAACACGGCCTGCTGCTCAAGCTGCCGCCATCGGCGCCGGTGGACACGCAGCAACTCGTGACCGTGACGAATCCACCCGCCATCCAGATGCTGGTGCCTGGTTTTGCGGCCTTTCAGTTGCCGGTCTCGCTGAACAACATCAACAACGTGAAATACCGCGCGGACGGCAAGCTCGTCGCGGTGGGTTACAACGGCCATATCCATTTGCTCAGCAACACGGAAGGCGACGGGAGCGGGACGCGCGTCACGCCGTTCTGGACCAACAACACGCTCCGCTCGCCCATCGGCATGGCGCTGACACCTCCCGGTTACGCGCGCGGGGAAGGGGTGTTTGTCGCGGGCAAGGGCAAAGTCTCGCTGATCGTGGACACGAACCGCGACGACCATGCCGACGCGGAAATCGTGGTGGCGGAGGGATGGGAGGAACTGGTGCACAGCGTGGACGCGCTGGGGATCGCGGTGGACCGGGACGGAAGCGTGTATTTCGGGCTGGGCACGGCCAGTTACACGGAGGCCTACCGGGTGGACAAAGCGACGGGGCAATCCCGCTACAGCTTGAAGAGCGAGCGCGGAACGATTTTGAAAGTGTCGCCGGATTTCAAGAAGCGCGAGATTGTTTGCACCGGGATTCGCTTTCCCATTGGAATGGCGTTCAACGAGGCGGGCGATTTGTTCTCCACGGACCAGGAAGGCGCGACCTGGCTGCCGAACGGAAACCCTTTTGACGAGTTGCTGCACATCCAGACGGGCCGGCACTACGGCTTCCCGCCACGTCATCCGCGCTATCTCACCGGGGTGATCGACGAGCCGAGCGTGTATGATTACGGCCCGCAACACCAATCCACTTGCGGCCTGAACTTCAACCTGCCGGTGAACGGCGGACCAGCCTTCGGCCCCGCGTGGTGGGCGGGTGACGCCATCGTGTGCGGTTACTCGCGCGGGAAAATCTGGCGCACCAAGCTGGTGAAAACCGCCGCTGGTTATGTCGCCCAAAACCAGCAAATCGCGTCGCTTTCGGCGCTCACCGTGGACGCTTGCGTCTCGCCGGACGGAGGGTTGCTCGTCGCGACCCACAGCGGCGAGCCGGATTGGGGCAGCGGTCCGAACGGTCCCGGCCAGCTTTACAAGATCATCCACGATCCGGGGCTGACACCGCTGCCGGTGCTGGCGTGGAACGAGGGGCCGGGCGAGTTGCGCGTGGCCTTCGACCGCCCGGTGAACGCCGCCGGATTGACGAATCTCGCGAGGCTGGTCGAGATCACCCGGGGCCAATATGTCTTTGCGGGGGATCGCTTCGAGGTGAAGCGGCCCGGGTACGCGACGGTTTACAACCAATTGATGCAACCACGCCGTGCTGTGCCGGTATTGAGCGCCAGCCTCACCCCGGATCTGCGCACGCTGGTATTTCAAACCGCGCCCCGGGAAATGGCGGTCAATTACGCTGTCACGCTCCATCGATTTGCCCGGGGGCCGGGCCGTCACCCGCGCGAGGTGGGGCAACATCCTGATGTCGATTTGCTGACCGATTTGTCGGGCCTGGAGGCGCATTGGCGAGCAGCGGGGGAGCCTGCCGCAAAATGGGATGGCTGGCTGCCGCATGTGGATCTGACGGTGGCCCGAGAGTTCACGCGCGGCAGCGCGGGCCACGACTCGCTTTGGCCGCTTTTGCAGAAACCCGGGAAACTTGCGCTACGCGGGCAACTGGATTTGAAAAAGATGTTGCAACCGGCGGTGCAGCCCGGCTCGACCTTGGATTACGAGCCGCCGCCCGAGGACGTGACGGTGGTGTTCTCCGCGAGCGCTCCGTTCCTGTTGGTTGCCGGCGGGCAAACAATTTCGTCCCAAAAGGTGGAGGGAGTGCAACAGGCTGCCTTGAGGTGGCGTAACGACAAGCGTGACTGGCTGGCGTTTAAGGTGACCATGCCGACGAGCCCCGTCGCGCCAACACTGACGGCGCATTGGTTCACGGCGGATGACCCCCGCCCGCGCGCCTTTCCGCTCCGGCGAATATTGGTCCCGTGGGCCAAGCCAGAGTCCGGAACATCGGCCCCGGCGGGAGAGCGGAAGATTCCCGAATTGGCCGGCGGCAACTGGTTGCGCGGGAAGCAGCTCTTCTTCGGTGAAGTCGCGACCTGTTACAAGTGCCACACTGTGCGCGGCGCTGGCGCGAAGGTCGGACCCGATTTGTCGAATCTCATTCACCGCGATTACGCGAGCGTGTTGAAGGACATCCGCGAGCCGAGCGCCGCGCTGAACCCGGACCATTTGGCGTATAGCGTCGAGTTGACCGATGGCGAAAGCGTGACCGGCGTGCTGGGCGCCGACGCGTGGGATCAAGTGGCGGTC
>CAZMLP010000613.1:0-2613 GCA_964566745.1 uncultured Verrucomicrobiota bacterium
AAAAGCACGCGGAAGCCCATCGGATTTATCGCGGGTTCGGAAATTTCAAGTTTGAGCCGGTTTTCCCGGTCTCGCGGTGGCGGGCATTTTCCATCGATGAATTCAGGCGGGCCGGGTTCAAAGGCCGGCGGGAAAAGAACCGGCCATTCTCCGGCGTCTCTAAACGCGGGCTGACGCCGGCTTTCAGAAACCAACAGCAGAGCCAAACCATGCCTATGAAAATCACACATCGCCTTCGCTCCCTATTTCTTCTTCTTGCGCTGGTCGGATTTCCGCTGGTCGCGCCCGAGACGCGCGCGGACCGGGATGGATTCAAACCTTACAAGGGTGAGAGCGCGGAATTCCGAAAGGACATACTGCCGGCCGGATCCTGGACAGGAATCGAGTTTCTTCAATTGGCGCGCTGGGCCGCCGGCCGGCAGGAGGACTTTGACATCTATGGCGAGTCAACCGGCTCGGACAATATAGGTGGCCGTTTTACCGCCAAAGGCTGGCAGATCGATTACGTGACCTCGGCCGATGAATTGGGTCCCGTGGAGATCGACTGGTACTATTGTGTCGAGAACACTTACGCCGGCGGCGCCAAAATCCGCTTTGTGGCCTGGGGGCATTCCAACCGGATCACCGGCGCCATCACGGGCCAGTGGATCGCGGTTTACGGGACCGACCGGTTTCGCGGGACCACCGGAGGTGGAATGCTTGCCTATCAATTCACCGATCCGGTCCGCTTGACTACCGAGGGCGAGATCATTGGCAGGATTTTGACCGTTGGCGCGGGCCGGTGACCGACGCCTGCCCAGAACGGAGCGCGGGAAATTACAAGTCAATCGCGACAACCTCGTGATCGAGGATTGAGGGAACCGTCAGGCTTAAAAACGCGCCATCGCGATGAGTCCGGGGAGTCGCGCCAGTGGCGAGGAATTTAACGCGGTGGGGCTTCCTGCCCTCGGGTAATCGTACTTTCACCTGCTGTGGCCCGACCGGAATCAATTCGCGAATTGGTCCCTTCATCATCATCGGGTTGGTCAGGTTCACAAGGTGAACCGTCATGGAGCCGCGCTGCCGCCACACGGTCACGTCAATCACACCCGGCCCGGCCACGGTGACGGGCGGGGTCTCATTCGTCGCCCATTCGACGGCGTTGCGCAGCAGCTTAAAGTGATCGACGCACAGCACTTCCCAGTATGTCCGATCAACATCCCACGGGAAATAGACCACGCGCCCGCCTGTCTCGCGGAGGAAAACTTGGGGAATGTCCGTCTTTGCCTGGCGCGGATAAACCTTTTCCATCGGCAAATCCGGATAGCTCGGGATCAGCGTTAGCGGCGCCAATCCGGCGTTGGCACGCGCGGTGACCTCGAGTCGCGAGACACCGTGAACAATTCGTGGCGCGTCCTCGAGGCCGCGCAGCAACGGGTGATGCCGTGACGCCTCGTGCTCGAGCCGCAGATAGGCGTTCTGCATTCGCTCGACGGTGTGGCCCGCGTAGTCCGCGCCAAACAATTCCGCGAGACCGAAATTCTTGCGTGGCTCGCCCCATTCGTTGCACAGGCTGGTTTGATGGGTCGCAACCAGGCCGCCGCCACGCGCGACGAAAGCCCTCAACTGCCCGCACTGCTCGTCGCTTAACGCGACCAGATTGGGCAGGATCAAGGTTTTGAAGCGCGCGAGGCTCGCGGCATCCAGCAGCCGGTCGTGCGCCATCTCAAAAGGAATGCGCGCCTCGACGAGCGCTTGATACCAGCCGTTCGCGTGGTCCTCCACCTTGCCGCCGTGAAACCACGCGGTTTGCTGCGAATAAACCAGCGCCACCCGCGCCAGCGACTCCTCGTTGCGCAGATATTTTTCCCAGCCGGCGTAGCGGCGGTACATTTCCTCCACGGGCTTTAGCCAGCGCTCGTCGTGCAGCGTGCCCGAGAATTTTGTGAACCATGGACGCAACCCGTTTGCCACGCCGTCCGCCGCCCAGAGCTGGAACTCCGCCGGGTTTTGCACCGAGTCCTTCCAGCGATACGGCTCCTCCAGGCCGACGCTGAAAATGCCGACGATCGGTTTGCGCCCCATCGTCGCGCGAAACTCTTTGCCGTTCTTCCCGTTCTCCCACGGCGGAGCCACGCCGCGCCGCGCCTGGCGGTCCGCCATTAATGTGGGCGCGAGCTCGCCAATCTTTTTCATGTCCAGCGAACTGGTCGCGCCGCCACCGGTGTTCGGGATCACGCACGAGTCGGGATTGATCTTGCGCACCTCGCCGTCCCACAAGCGCCACAGATCGAAGAGCCGTTGCTGCTCCCAAAGGATGTGGGCGCGGCGGGCGGGATCGCGGGGATTGGTGGCGCGGGGCAGGTCGAAGCCGCTCGCCGCTTTGAAGTTCGCCTGGCAATGAGCGCAATAACAGATGCCCGAGCCGTCCCAGCGGTTGATGAAGATACCATCCACCCGATAACGTGACATGATCTCGCGTTTCACGCGGGTCATGAAGTCGAAGTTGTAGGGGCCGAGCGCGCAGGTGACCCACATCTCGGGAGAGGCCCAGTGTCGGCGCGGTTTGCCGTCGGCAGTCACCGCGATCCAGTCCGGATGGGCCGCTTGCACGTCCTCGTAGGTCGCGTGGGG
>CAZMLP010000614.1:0-6892 GCA_964566745.1 uncultured Verrucomicrobiota bacterium
ACTTTACCGGATGCAGCCTTTCCTGGCCGGTCCCGATATGGGACGAAAGCTTCGCGAAATCCTTTCGCAGTCCGTCTTCGACACGAACTGAAAAATTCAGTAATTTGACCCGTCACGCTCGCCGCTTCTCGCGGCGCTTGAAGCCCCACCAGGCGATGATGAATGCCAATCCTCCGCCAAACACCAAGATAATGCGGGCCATCACGTAATCGGGATTCCGATATGGCTGGTTAAGCAAATGATTCGGCTGCAAATAAATGTAGCCGTTCTGGTTGTCGAGGATGGTGTTGAACCGTTTGAGCAGATCCCTGCCCAAAACACCGATCCGGTCGGAATCTCCCGGACCGCCCTCGGGTCTGTAGTTGAAGCCGGTGAGAGTGTGGCTGCCAATCGTCAATTGCGGGCCGCTCATGCCGGCCATCTTCCGGAACTCATCCAAGAGCTTGGGAACCCGTCCTCCATTCCCAACGGGCAATCGGCTGGTCCACGCCCCGGTGTCGAACATGAACCAGCCTTCCCGGCGCGCCTCTCCGACCGTGAACGAGCCATGGATGTAGGGGATGTGGTTTTCGATGAGGATCGGGTGTCTCGTGTAGGTCGGGTCAATCGGCGGCAAGGTCGAATGAATCCTGATATTGCCTTGGTCATAATTAATTTCGATCACCTTTCCCTGAAATAGGGAGTTTCCGACGAGACCATCGTCACCTTGCTTGATGTTTTGGGCGACCACAAAGGGCAGTCCCTCCCAGCGGAGCCCGGCAATCTCCAAGCGGTTGCTGCTACTGGCGGGAACGGCGTGGTTGCCGTCGGAGTTTATTAAACTCGCGGTGCCATCAAACCGCATGTTGATCTTGGGCAAAGAGTCCTTGTTGACGACGCTGCCCCCGGCGCCGAGGTCAAGCGTCAGAGCCAGCAACTCGCCCCCATTGAGTTTGCCGTCCAAATAGATCTCGTTCCTTTCTCCAAGCCTGAACGGAATGACATCGGGCCCGTCATCCAACGCCTCTTTGGTGCGTGTGTAGGGATGCATGCTCCGGTACTCGACCCTGATCTGTGTCGGGTAAGCCGCTTCTCCGTTGAGCATGATAATGAAGTCGTGTCGTTTGCCGTACGTCGTGTCGAACGCGATTGAATCCAAGTCCGATTGAAATATGACGGTGTGAGGTTTCATGGGTATCTCGACATAGTAGATGTCGGGGTTCCGGTCCGGCATGAGATGCCAGTAGTTCACCCGCTTGTGATCCCCATCGATAACTGTGACTACTTTGGATCGCGTCCTAAGAATTGGAATATTCTCCGCTTCCACTGCCAGGCTCGAAAGCGTGGCGCTCGCCAGCAAGAGAAACAAGAATCCGCAGAGTAACGTCTTTCTAATCCGCATCGCTGTTGTCCTGGTTTGATGGCGCGCCAGCTTTAAATACTCTGGTGGATTCGCTTGGCATAGTGCTTCACCTGAACGAATCACCGTCGCAAGCATTGCGCAAATGAGTTCGGCCCGCCTTCTCCAAGACCCGTGCGAAGGGCGAAAGTTTCAATTATTCCTAACACCCTCCCGGCCGGGAAGCAATGTCCGCTGTGCAACGCAAATTAATCCGAAAATCCTCTCGGGAACTGTCACAGCGGCATTTTCGGATTGTCTGACTCATTGAGGCCCACAACCGGGCCGGACAATGAAACAAAGACCATCATGAACACCGAGATTATTGTGAAAACCGCTTTGGCCACCTTGAACGGCACTATTTCTTTTCCCGAGGTCGTCGGCGAATTGCTCGCCGCCGGGGTGGAGTATTACCATGTGGATTACATCGCATTGCGAAAAACCTTTTATGGCGCGAGTGGCGGCACGTTCGTGACGCCGCTCCATTACGAGGGGTTGCCACCGGTCACCGCTGATTTCGATGGGGCCGCTCTGCGCGCGGACATATTGGACAGCCAGCGCAACGGGCAAAAGTACCGCGACTTCACGCGTCGCGCGATGGCCGCCGGGACGCAAGGTTACTTCGCCTTCCTGCGGGGCAAACGGGTCACCTACTTCGGCCGGCAAGGGGACCAGCACACGGAATGGTTTCCAGGCACGGCGCCCGGCGGCGTCACCCACTGAATCATGCCCGGCCGTGGCGCATCTTGACACTGCCCCCGCTTTTGGGGGAAGGGGAGGCGGAGCTGGCCGGCGGGCGGGGTGAGACGGTGGTTTGCCTGGGGGAGCGCCTGCCGCGGGCAGGCGGAGTTTGGCGGCCCGCCAAACCCAGTCTTTCAGGGATGGGGCTGGAAAAAATGTTTTCGGCGGGCCGCCGAAAACGACACGCGAGCCGCGTGTGCTCCCCGATCCGGCCTTCCGCCGCGCTCCAGTCTCGCTCGAGGCGGGGCAGCGCCAAGATGCACCCTGCCCGGCGAGCAAACTGATTTAAGGATTGCTATTGCCCCGGGACCTGCGAGGGTCAAACGTCTGTTAGATTGATTCTTGCTTTCAAAGGCATGGTAAATCCTCAGGTGAACTTGTTTCAGTGATGATTTGAAATCCGATACCCGGAAACAGTCTGGTTAAAGTCAGTTCCGTCTAGGACAAGAAACATCGCATGAACAACAAACTCTTCGTCGGGAATCTTTCCTTTGACACCACGGAGAACGACTTGCAAGACGCCTTTGCGGCGTTTGGCACCGTGACCGAGGCCAATCTGATGATGGACCGCATGACCAACCGCTCGCGCGGTTTCGGCTTTGTCACGATGGGATCAGCCGAGGAGGCGCAGAGCGCCATCGCCGGTTTGAATGGCAAGGAGCTGAGCGGCCGGGCACTCACCGTCAACGTGGCCCGCCCGCGCGAAGAGCGTCCGGGTGGTGGTGGCGGCGGCCGCCGGGAGTTCGGTGGTGGCGGCGGTGGTGGTCGCAATCGCTATTAATTTGCTTTTGGAAAATCGCGGCGGCGGGGTTCGGGTGAACCGGACTCCGCTGTTTTCTTTTCCGCCCAATCTTATGACTCCCGTTAAAGAAGAACCCATTCACGTCGAGGGCCGCATCGTTTTGGTGCTGCCCGGGACGATGTTTCGTGTGGAATTGGACAACAAGCACCTCGTGCTGGCCACGGTTTGCGGAAAGATGCGCAAGCGGTGGGTGCGGCTCACCGCCGGTGACCGGGTGAAAATGGAGATGTCGCCCTACGATTTGAACAAGGCGCGGATCACCTGGCGGCTGAAATGATGACTTGGTCGCGTTTCATTCGCGCCGCCGCGCCGCGAGCACCCCGCCACTCTTTGCATGATTGAAACAGCCAGTGGCCGCCGAGTGTGAAGGGTGTCGAATGGACGTCCTCATTTACCGTCTCGGCCGGGTGGTGATTGTGCTGATTCAGTTGTTGCCATTACGGTGGGTGGCGCAACTTGGCCGGACGGGCGGGAGACTGGCTTTTTACCTGGACAGACGGCATCGCCGGGTGGCTCTGCAAAACCTGGCGATGTGCTTTGGTGATGAAAAATCCCCGGCCGAAATCACCGTCATCGCGCGCGAAAATTTTTGCCGGATCGGGGAAAATTACGCCTCCGCCATCAAGACCTCGGCGATGAGCCTGGAGGAGTTGAGGCCCCACTTGGAGTTTTCCGGGTTTGAAAAACTGCCCCCCGGCCGCGACCACAAGGGCGCGCGAAACGTGGTCGCCGCCATCGGCCATTTCGGAAATTTTGAACTTTACGCCCGCATCCAGGAGGTCCGTGCCGACTGGCAGGGGGCCACGACTTACCGGGCGCTAAAACCGGCCGGCATGAACCGCCTGTTGCAGAGCCTGCGCGGGGTCAACGGCTGCCGGTTTTTTGAACGGCGGACGGAGGGTGGCGAGCTGCGCGAATTGATGAACCGGGGCGGGATTCTCCTCGGGTTGCTCACCGACCAGCACTCCACCGGAATGCGCGCCCCTTTTCTCGGGCACGATTGCCACACCAATCTGGGCGCCGCCGTGCTGGCGTTGCGCTACCAGTGCGAGTTGTATTCCATCATCTGCCACCGGGTGGGTTTCGCCCAATGGCGGCTGGAAGTTGGCGAGCAAATTCAGACCCATGCCAACGGCTCCGCCCGGTCAAGCCAGGAAATCATGCGCGACGTCAATCTGGCTTTCGAGAAGGCCGTGCGGCGTGATCCGGCGAACTGGTTTTGGGTTCACCGGCGCTGGAAGAATTTGCCCGCGACAATTTCGGAACGCCGCGGAAAATCCGGCGGCTCTTACGCGAAATACCCCAGTTCGCGCAGGGAGGCGTAGTCGCGCGCGCGAGTTTCGGTGCGCCGGCCAAGGATGACGTGGTCGATCACCTCGATTTTCAGCAATTGCCCGGCGCGGATCAAATCACGCGTCACGCGGATGTCCGCCTCGGAGGGCGTGGGATCGCCGCTTGGATGATTGTGAACCAGAGCGACGGCGGCGGCGTTCGCGAGAATGGCGGCGCGGAACACCTCGCGCGGATGAATCAAAATCGTGTCGAGCGTGCCTTGGGTGACGCGCTCGACGCGAATCAGCCGGCGGCGCGTGTTGAGCAGCAGGATTTGGAAATTCTCGACCTCATACCCCCGGTTCTCCTCGCGCAGCAGCCCGGCGATTTGCTCGGGCGTCTCGATGACCGGCTGCTCGTTGCGCACCTCCCGGACGAGCCGTTGCGCCAGGGTGAAGGCGCTCTTCACGGCAATCGCCTTGTCGCGGCCGACCCCCTTGAACTTGCGCAATTCCTCCAGTGGCGCGCGGGCCAGGGCGTCGAGCGTCGTGTAATGGGTGATTAACTGCTCGGCAATCTCGATGGCCGACAATCCCTTCATGCCGGTGCGGAGCAGGATCGCGATCAATTCGGCGTTGCGGAGCGAATCAGCGCCCAGGCTCGCCAGCCGCTCGCGCGGCCGCTCCTCGTCGGGCAAATCTTTGATGCGGCTGCCCATGCAGAAACGTCAGGCGGCCCGCAAATCCTGCACAATATAGGGCGCGAACTCCGCGTGCAGGTGTGGCGGCAGGCGGACCTTGAACCGCGCCTGTTCTCCCTCGTAGTTGCGCTCCACCACCTGGCCCATCGCGTGAAGTCGCGCGATCACCGCGGACTCGCCGTGCGGAATGGCCAATTCCACAAACTCGCGAATGGGTCGTAGTTGCGTGCCCAACTCCGCCAGCAAAGTGGAAAATCCCTCGCCAGTTTTTGCCGAGACAAACACCGCGTTCGGATATTGCTCCCGGTAGCGGCCCGCCACCTCGGCGTCCCCCGCGCGGTCGATCTTGTTGAACACCATCAACGTGGGCTTCTCGCCCGCGCCCAATTCGCCAAGCACGCGGTTCACCGCCGCGATGTGCTCATCCACCAGCGGATGGGACAGATCGACAACGTGCAAAAGAAGGTCTGCCTCCACCACCTCCTCCAAGGTCGCGCGAAACGCCTCGACGAGCCGGTGCGGCAGCTTGCGAATGAATCCCACCGTGTCCGACAGCAAAACGTTCTGGTTTGTCGGCAGGCGCAAGCGCCGGGTGGTGGGGTCAAGCGTCGCGAATAATTTGTCCTCGGCGAGAACGGTCGCGCCGGTGAGGGCGTTGAGCAGGGTCGATTTGCCCGCGTTCGTGTAACCCACGATCGAGGCCAGCGGCCAGAGGTGCCGTTGCCGGCCGTGCCGTTGCGTGGAGCGGTGGCGGCGCACGGCGTCGAGCTCGACCTCGATCTTGTCTATGCGCTCCTGCACGCGGCGGCGGTCTGTCTCCAACTGGGATTCGCCGTCACCCCGCATGCCGATGCCGCCCTTTTGCCGGGACAAGTGCGTCCAGTAGCGCGTCAAGCGGGGCAAGAGATGTTGCAGTTGAGCCAGTTCCACTTGCAGCTTGCCCTCGCGAGTGCGGGCGCGTTGCGCGAAGATGTCGAGAATCAGCGAGGTGCGGTCGAGCACCTTGCAATCGAAGACTTTTTCGAGGTTGCGGCTTTGCGCGGGACTCAGCTCGTCGTCGAAGATGACCGTGTCCACAGCCGCCTCTTTGCAATGGAGCGCAAACTCGCCCGCCTTGCCAGTGCCGATGAAGGTGGCGGCCACCGGCGCCTCCATGCGTTGAAAGCCGTCCCCCACGATCGTGCCCCCGGCGGTGGTGGCAAGTTCGGCCAGTTCATCGAGCGAATCCCGCACCTCCCACGTCGCCCTGGATTTTAATTCCACGCCGACCAAAAAGACGCGTTCCGTTCGCTTGTTCGCGGTTGATACTAGTGCTTTCAAGCGTTGTTGCGAGGGACAGAATAGGGCAAATCCGCCAAATGAAAAGGCCGGTTTTGCCGTCCCGAATCACAGGGGTACCAAAATGGCCCCGGTCACCTTCTCCCGGTGCCGCGTCTCCTTGAAGATTCTAAAGCCGGCTTCCTCAAAAACCGCCAAGCCTTTGGGGTTCAGATAGATGATCCACAAACTTTCTTTTTTCTGGTTCGCCCGTTTCCAAACATTCTCCACCACGCGACGGAGCGTTTCTCCACCAAATGGATTATAAAAAAACAACGCAACCGGCCCGGTTGGGATCGCGTATTCGGCCGCGTCCAGCGTCAGCACCTCGGCCTGGATTCCGGGGCGAACGCGACGGCTTCGTTGCAAATTCCGGCGCGCCTCCGCCGCGAGCGCCGGCGCGAACTCGATCCCGGTCAACCGCTCAAAACCCGCCTCCGCCGCCAGTAGCAGAACCCGTCCCTTGCCGCAGCCAAAATCAATGAAACGAGCCGCCCTTGCCTCCGGCGGCAAAGCCGCCAGCAACCCGGCCACGGCGCGAGGACTGGCGCCCTGGTATTGCACGCCATCGCCGACGGCCGGGGAGGAAACGGCCAGCGTGTCAAGCTCGCGGGGCACCGTGGTTTCGACGCCGTGCCGCCAGTCGAACGCCAACTCGGCCATGATTTCCGCGGCACTGTGT
>CAZMLP010000615.1:0-2415 GCA_964566745.1 uncultured Verrucomicrobiota bacterium
TGTCCGGGCGGCGCGGATATTGCGGGCGGCACGGCGGCAGCGTCAACGGGATTGTCGCGCTAATCCGCCCGGCCCAGGCGCTCGTAATAGCGGCGCACCAGTTCGGAATACTGGCCGGGCACCGGATCGCGGTCAATCGGCACCAAGGCGTCCGAGGATTGGCGGCGGGAAAGTTCCTCCGCCACGCGCTGGCGCACCTCCACGAGCGGCCCAAGCACTAGGGCTTGCACCGCGTCCGCGCGCGGCGGCGCGCCCTTCTTGAAATCCTGCCGCATGCCCCGCACACGCTCGCGCACGCTGGCGATCTGGCTGCGCAAGTCCGGCGCGTCCAGCATCTCCTCGACGTCGCGCATGCGGTCCGACCAGTTCACAAATCCTTCGCCGGTGATCGGCCCAAAATCCTCGCCCCCGCTGTTGTTGAAAAATTCTCCGGCCCCGCCGCCGCCACCACCGCCGTTTGCAGCCCCGCCGGGATTCCCCGCCTGGCCGCGCAAAGTGCCGGGCTGCCGTTGACCTCGACCGTTGCGCCCGTTCGCCTGGTTTTGGCCGCCTTGGCCACCCTGCCCCTGGCCTTGCTGGCCAGCTTGCTCGCCTTGGCCCCCTTGTCCATTCTGGCCACGCTCGCCGGGTTGATTCGAGGCTTGCGCTGACTCGCCGCCTTGTCCGTCCTGCCCTTGCTGCCCCTCTTGACCTTGTCCGTTCTGCCCCTGGCCTCGTTGGCCCTGCCCCGCTTGCGCGCGCTGGCCCTGGCCGCGTTGTCCACGACCTTGCTGCCCGCGCTCCCCCTGGCCGCCATCGCCCTCGTTATTCTGGCCTTCACCCGTTTGTGCTGACGCCTGGTCTTGCTGCCCTGACTGGCCCGATTGGTTTTGCCCGGGTTGAGCCTGCCCATTTTGGCGTGTGACGGGGCCGTAACGGCGCTGAAGAGCACCACCCTGCCCGGCGCCATTTTCCCGCGAGGGGCCAGCCTGCTGACCATCCTGGCCGCCCGGTTGCTGGCCTTCCCGGCTGCCTCCCCCCGCTTGTGCCAAATCCATGCGATTGGTCCCCGCGCCGTTCGCACCCGCCGACCGGTCACCGGGAGAGCGCCCATTGGAGGCGCGACTCATCGAATTCGTGCGATTGCCCGGCGCGCCGCCGGCCGCGCCTGCAAGGCTATTTGTGTCTTGCTGTCCCAACTCGCGCTCGATCTGCCGCGCCAAATCCTCCAGCTCCTTGTTCGCCATGCGCAGCGCCTCGGTGTCATCACCGATCACGCTGCCCGCCGCGCGCTCCACACCCTGCTTCAAATCCTCAATCGACTCGCGCGCGCGTTGCTCCAGGCGCGACGCCTCGGCGGTGTGCCCGCCCCGCAACAACTCGGAGGCCACTTGCACCGCCTTCTTGCTGCCGCCCTTCGCGCTCTCCAGCGTGTCATACACCGAGCGCTGCATCCGGCCGCTCTCCAGCAACTCGTCCCGCGTGTCCGCGATGCTCTTGGACTCCTGCTGGGATTGCTTGCGCAGCATGTCGTAAAGTTGCTTGGAAAGCAGCGGCTCGCTCGCCTCGGCCTGTTCCGTGACCTTGGTGGCGCGCTGCACCAGGTTGGTCAACCGCTGGTTCTGCTCGTCCAGTTGCTTGGCCAGCTCGCTCTTGTCCGTGCCGTCGCCCCCCAGGGTCTTTCGGCGCGGCTGAACCGTCGAGTTCAACTGGCGGCTGATCTCCTCCTCTTTGCGCGCCAGGTCCCGCGCCTCGGCGCGCATCTCGCGCATGTCATCGGCAAACTGGCTGGAGGTCTGTTTGCGGAAATCATCCCGCAACTGCTGCAAATCGCGCTGGGCGCGCGTGCCGGAACTGAGCGCTTGCGATGCCGAGTCCTGCTGCAACGATTGCGCGGTCTTTTGCACCTCGGAGCGCACGTTGTCGAGCTGGCGGCGCGCCTCGCTCATCTGGGATTGGTTGCCGGGCTGGTCCATGCGCTGGCCCAGCTCGTCGATGTCCGCGAGCATCTGCTGCTCCTCCTCGCGCAAGCGTTTCAACCGGCGGCGGATCTCCTCGCGCTCGGCGTCCGTCTTCGCGGCTTGCAACGAATTCTGCAATTCCTTGATGCGCTCGTTTACATCCATCTGCCGCTGGGCAAGCTCCTTGAGGCGGTTCGCCACCTGCAATTGCTCGCGTTGCTGGCCGGGATTGTTTTGCGAGGTCGCCTGGCGGCGATTCTCGTAGCGGTTCTCGCTTTGGGAAAACTCCAGTTGGTCCAGTTGCCGCTGATTGCGCTCGCCCCCGCCGCCTCCACCACCGCCCTGTTGGCCACGCGTCACCTCAATTTCCCGCGCCGCAAGCTTCAACAAGTCCTGATAAGCCAGTTGCTCGGCGTCAATGGCCTTGGGCAATGCCTTGGGGGAATCTGAGGCGTCGCTGAGGGCGTCGAGCGCC
>CAZMLP010000616.1:0-3909 GCA_964566745.1 uncultured Verrucomicrobiota bacterium
AAATCACCCCGCTCCCAGGCGGTGCAGGACTTGATTCTCACCTATGGGCGAGGCCGGGACGAATCCATTCGCGGCCTGGTGCAACGGCTGCACGCCCACAGCCAAACATTGCCCCACGCCAACGCCTGGCTTGAAGACCAAATTACCGCGTGGCGCGCGCCCAAACCGGAACATTGGAAACAATGGCTCTCGACCGGTCTGATTTTTTGGCGCGACTTGTGGCTGCCTATGCTGGAGGAGCCAGCCCGCGCGAATGCGAACCTGACGCTCTGCCAAAACCTGCTGCGAAAGATTTCCCCTTCCGCCTCTTCCGCGGAAAACGGTGAATTGCTTCAACAGGTCGCGGATCTTGCCGACACCTCGCGGTGGCCCCACGGTACTGCTGGAAAATTCCGCGATCCTCACAAAATTCTGTTCGCCGAGGCGGCGTTCTTGCGCGATTTCACCAAGCCGGCAGCCAGCGTTGACCCGCTCGAGGAAGACTGGTGTTGGACGCAAGCCGGGATGATCACGCTCCTCGAATTGACTCGCGAGTTCGGCGCCGCCTTCGCCCGCGCCAAACGCGAACTGGCGGCGGTCGATTTTCAGGACCTGGAACAATTCAGTCTGCGACTGCTTTGGACCAATGATCAACCGTCTGCCGTGGCCGCGCAATGGCGGGAGCGGCTGGAACTTGTCTTCGTGGACGAGTATCAGGACATCAACGCGGCGCAGGATCGGATCCTTGCCGCGCTCAGCCGCGAGGGCGGCGAGGCCAACCGCTTCCTGGTCGGCGATGTGAAACAAAGCATTTACCGCTTTCGCCTCGCTGATCCGCGCATCTTTCTCGACTACAAGCAACGCTGGAGCGCCGCCCCGCTCGACGGCCAGGTGATTTCCCTGTCCGAAAATTTTCGCAGCCGCGAGGGAATATTGGACTGCCTGAACGCCGTATTCTCCAAGTTAATGCAACCGGAGGTCGGCGGCATTGCGTACGGCGAGGCGGAGCGCCTGCGGTTTGGCGCGCCCGCCGAACGCGCGGAATGGTCCGTCGCGGCATCCTCCGAACCGTGCGTTGAATGGCTGCTGCGCGTCACCGGCGGCGAGGAGGGCAACAGCGACGAGGAGGAGGAGGGCAACGCTGCCGACGAGCTTTCTGACGCGGAGCGCGAGGCGCGTCTGGTGGCGGCGCGCCTGCTGGAACTGTGGAATTCGCGAGCGGAGATTCACGACGAGGAAACGCGCCTTCGCCGCCCGGTGGAATGGCGGGACATGGTGGTGTTGCTTCGCTCTCCCCGCGGCCGGGCCGAGGCTTATGCCAAGGAGTTCGCGCGCCTGGGTGTGCCCCTCGCCACCATGCGCGGGGGCTTTTATGGCGCCCTCGAGGTCACGAATCTCGTCAGCCTGCTCCATTTGCTCGACAATCCATTGCAGGACATTCCCCTGCTGGCCGTGCTGCGCTCCCCGCTCGTCGGCCTGACGCTCGACGAGCTCGCCCTCGTGAGGCTGGCACTCCCCAAGGGACGCTATTGGCTGGCCCTTCAACGTTTCGTGCACTCCGCCGGTTCGCCCGCCGGCGCGGAAACAGCCGCCCAGTGCGCGCGGGATAAGCTGGCAAACTTTCTCAAATCGTATCGCGCGTGGCGGGAGTTGGCACGGCGCGGTTCCCTCTCCCACTGCCTGGAAACGGTCCTCGACCAAACAAATTACGAGGATTGGCTCGCGGGCCAAACGCGCGGCGGCCAGCGACGGGCCAATGTGGAGCGTCTGTTGTCCCTCGCCCGCCAGTTTGACCGGCTCCAAGGCCAAGGGTTGTTTCGCTTCTTGCGCTTGATTCGTGCCGAGCAAGAGGCGGGCATCGATCCCGAACCGGCCAGCGTCGATTCAGCCAACGCGGTGCGGCTGATGAGCATTCACCAGAGCAAGGGGCTGGAATTCCCGGTGGTGGTGGTGGCCGGCCTGGGCAAGCGCTTTAATCTCGCCGACCTCACCAGTGAGATCATCCTGGACGAGAGCTACGGCCTTTGCCCGCTGGTGAAGCCCCCTCAAACCGAGGCGCGCTATCCCAGCCTGCCCTGGTGGCTGGCCGCCCGGCGCCAGCGCGCGGAACTGCTTGGCGAGGAAGTCCGGCTGCTTTACGTCGCATTCACCCGGGCGCGGGATTTTCTGGTCCTGGCCGGGGTCGCCCCGCAAAAAGCCGTGGAGAAGAAATGGCCGGAAGCCGCAACCAAGGCTGTGACTCCGGCGAGCCTCCTCAAGGCCAACAGTTACCTCGACTGGCTTGGACCGATGATCGGATCGCTCACGGGCAAGACGGAGTGGTGGCACTTTCCCAGGGGAACGGGTTTCCTGCTGAATTGGCGACTGGTCCGAGCCGAACCGGAAAAGGCCGCTCCGACGCCGCCGACACCAGACGCCGTTCCCACCACTGACCCAGCGGTCCAATTAGATGCCTTGCGAGCGCGCGTGGAATGGAAATACGAACATCCCGGCGCCGCGCTCGAACCAGCCAAAACCTCCGTCTCGGCGCTCCGGCGGCGCATTGCGGAGGAGAACGACGACGAGGCGAAACCTTTGTTCGCCTTCAACATCCGGCGCGCACAGGTCCCGCCTGGCGAGGGGGGACCGGCAAAATCCGGCCTTTCCGCCACGGACACGGGAATCGCGCACCACAAGTTTCTGCAACACGTCTCTTTGGAAACGATCGCTGGTGGCGGGCCCCTGCGGACCGAGGCAGAACGTCTCGTGAAAGAGAGCCTCCTTGCCCCCGAGGAAGCCGGTGCCCTCGACTTCACCGCGCTTGAGACGTTTTGGAAATCGCGCCTTGGCGGGCGAATCCTTGCGGAAGCGCCCAACGTCCGGCGCGAGCTGCCCTTCACCGCGCGCTTCACCCCGGCGGAACTGGCCGGCTTGGGCGCGGCACCCGGGGTAAATCCGCTGGCCGACGAGTTCGTGGTGGTGCAAGGCGTGGTGGATCTGGCGATCCTTCGTGCCCGTGACATTGTGGTCGTGGATTTCAAAACGGACCAACTGCGGCCAAAGGAACTTTCCGACCGAGTGGCCACCTACACACCTCAACTCCAACTCTACGCCCTGGCATTGGAACGAACCTGCCGGCGGCCCGTCAGCGAAAGCTGGCTGCACTTTTTGCGGCTCGGCAAATCAGTATTGTTGAAGGGCCGAAAGCCAAATTGACTGTTGCCGGTCCTGGCCAAAAACAAACCCGGAGCCCCGGCGCCGAAACCCGCGGGCTCAAATAACAATCCAAGGAATGCTCAGTGGGACGTCATCATGGCCCGGTCCGGCACGATGTTGATGGTGTGCTGGATCTCCTGATTGATGGGAGTGCCATCCTTCGCCTTGATGCCGAACTTGATTTGCTGCTGCATGACCTTCCTTACGTCCTGCAATTGCAGAGTGACGGTTTTGCCATCGGCGGAGAGCTTCACGCCAGTCACCTCCACGCTGTCATGCCCGCGCTTCTTCGGATCGCTGACGGAAAACTCCGGCGAGCCATAGTGCTCGGCGCGGTCATAGTTCCAGCGTTGCACGGAGTAATTCTGCGCGTCCGTCGCGGCAGCGGGATCAAGGGGTTGAGTGAACGTGAGATGAACGCCCTGCTTGTCCACCTGCAAGTTGCTCACCGAATAAACCGGTTTGCCGGTGTAGCGAACGCGGTCGAGACCGGCGAGTTTCGCCGCCTTGGTCTGCCAGCCTTGCAGGCCGGCAACGTAAAGCTGGCCGTCCCGCGGATTGAAGCGCGGGCGCATTGCCGACGAGGTGAATTTTAACGGGAACCGCACCGCCCCGCCCTGAATCACACCATCCGCCTCTTGCCTCATCACGAGGTAGAGGGCGCATTCGCCATAAGAGCAGTGCAATAACTCGCCCGGGAACGGTCCCCACTTTTTGCCCGTAACCCAGACCTGG
>CAZMLP010000617.1:0-4240 GCA_964566745.1 uncultured Verrucomicrobiota bacterium
ATTTGCAAGAGACTCTCCGGGCTGAACGCCTCCTTGATCTCCTCGTACGGCACCAGGGAGGCCGAGCCGCAAAAGTCGCAGCGCTGGCCGACGCGCTCGGGGTCGAACACCGAAATTGCCTGGCAGTTTTGACAACGCACGGAGGTCTTTTCCGCCTGCCAGCCCCGCTTGTCGTCGGGGATGCTGCGCAAGGCGATGACGAGATCGTGCTCCTGGATGATTTCATCGCCTCCAGGGGAGGTCTCCAACTTGGCGGGTGAGGTGGTGCCGCAATAGGGGCAGACCAAGGCTTGCTTGGCGGGATTCCACTGCGCCTCGGATCCGCAGGCGGGACACTCGAACTTTCGGCGTGCCGTTGCTTCGGACATAAACAGAGTTGGGTGAAATGTGGTGCGTCGGTGGCCAGCAAAACAGGCGACCCCGGGGAACGAGGTCGCCTGCCAGTTTCAGAATTGATCAGCTCTTCAAGAAATCGTCCAGGGCGGCGCGGGTAATCCGCCACGTCGAGCCGATTTTCTTGCCCTTGAGCGAGCCTTCGCCGAGCGATTGGAGGACATCTGCCTCGCTCACGCCGAGCACCTTGGCCACATCTGCCGGACTGAGCAGTTCCGGCATCCCGGAGGCGGCCGGCGCGGAAGCGGCGGCAACACTCGCGGCGCCCGGCGTTCCCGGATTGGCGGACGGGGTGGATTGGCCGAGGATGCCGCCTGCCTGTTGCGTCATTTGGTTGGCCATCGTCATTCCCATCGCAAATTGCGCCATCTGCCCTCCAAAGCTGCCACCACCCTCGCCTTTGCCGAGGCTTTCCGCCATTTGCAGCTTCACGTAATCGTTCAGGTTGCCAATGGCCGCCATGCTCGAGCGCTTGTCGATGGCCTGCTCGACCTCCGGCGGAAGCGAGACGTTCTCGACAATGAAACTTGAAAGCTCGAGACCATACTTGGCCGTGAGAATCGGATTGAGCACCGGCAGGAGCGCGTCGCCCAACTCGGTGTAACGCGTGGCCACATCGAGCACCGGCACTTTGGCCGAGGCGAGCGCGTCACTGAACACGCTCACGAACCGCGAGCGCATTGTGTCGGCGAACTCGTCCAGGCGGAAATGGTTGTCCGTGCCCGCGACCTCCTTGAGGAAGGTCTTCACGTCCGCGACCTTGAAATCATATGTGCCGAACGCGCGCACACGCACGATGCCGAAGTCCGGGTCGCGCAGCATCACCGGATTGCTGGTGCCCCACTTGTTGCCGGTGAAAAGGCGCGTGTTGACGTAATAAATGTCGGCCTTGAAGGGCGATTCGAGGCCGTACTTCCAGCCCTTGATTGTGGAGAGGATCGGGATGTTGTCCGTGACCAGCGTGTGTTTGCCGGGGCCGAACGTGTCGCCGAACTGGCCGAGATAAACAAACTGCGCCACTTGTGACTCGCGAACGATCAACTGGGCGCCACGCTTGATTTCCTTGTCCTCGTCGGGAAACCGCCACGATAGCGTGTCGCGCGAGTCGTCCTCCCACTGGATGATTTCCAGGAGCTGCGTCTTTAGATAATCCATCAGGCCCATAGTTTTCGTCGGTGTTGAATTTGATCTGCGCGGGACATCATCGCCCGGTTTAGAGATTCGGAAAGTATATTGTGGACCGGCTTTTGTAATCCTTGGCTGGCGGGGCGTCAACTTCATGCGGGCGGGCTAAAAAAACGCGGATGGGTTTATCCCGACCGGCGCGCCGGAGTGCTTCTTACGCCGCCGTGCTCGTGGAATCGTTGGCAAGGTCCGCGCCCAGAAGCATCAGGCTGGGCGGGAGGGTGAGCGTGAAAACGCTGCCTGATGGCGTGGAACTTGTCAGCTCGAGCGAGGCGCCCAGATGATTGGCGAGTTGCTTGCTGATCGCCAGGCCAAGCCCGCTGCCCCATTGTTTGGTCGAGTTTGCCGGTGTGAACAGCCGGGCGCGCGCGGCCGCGGAGAACCCCGGGCCGGTGTCGCACACCGCGCAGGCCAGGCCCCCCGCGGCCTCGTTGAAAAGCAGCTTTACGGTGTCTCCAGGCCGGGAGACCTGCACCGAGTTTTGGATCAAGTTCTCGAGGATCAACAGAATCAAGTTCGCCTCGCGGTTGGTGAAAGAGGCGGGCACCGGCGACTCGATGCGTAATGAGACTTGATGCTCAAGCAGCAGTCCTTTGAGCTTGGCCATGAGAAGATCCGCGACCTCCTCCAAGGTGATCTCGTAAAGGCCGGCCTGCTCCTGCTCACGGAGGACGCGCACCACCTCGTTGACGAGCGACTGCATCCGCTGCGTGGTTTTCGCGACTGCCTGCCATTCCTCGTCCACCTCGTCGCCGTTTTCCTCGATCCGCTGGCGCATGAAATTTTGGAGGCCGAACAGCGGGTTTTTCAACCCGTGCACCAAGTGCGCGGTCACGGCGCCAAGCGCGGAGGTCTTGGCCGCAAGCGCAAGCTCGTGGTTTGCGCGCAGCAGGCTGGCCGTGCGCTCGGCGAGCTGGTCGTTCGCCCATTGCAGCCGCCAAAACGCCCAGAGCAACGCCAGCAACATCACCGCGCCGCCGCCACAGAAGACCAGCGTGGCGTGCAGCACCAGATGCTCGTCCAGGGTGGCCAGCTCGGCCTCGACTCCCTGGCCGTCCAGCAAGAATTCAGCCGCCCCGAGGAAACGCTGGCCGTCGCGGGAGAGCACCGGAATGGCCGCTTGCAACAGCGGGCCGTGCTGGCGGTTTTTGATCGTCCAGCCGGGCAGGGGAGGAATCAAATCTTCCCACGCGACCTCCGCCTGGAACGTCCCGACGGGCCGGCGGGTTTCCTGCAATTCTTCCAGCGTGTCCCGGGGCAGGGTTGCGTCCCGCAGTGTCGCCGGCTCGCCCGTGATCATCTGACCATGAACATCGAACAGGCGAAATCCGCGCACGCTGGGGCGGAGTTTTGAGGTGCGTAAAATGGACGCCAAGTGATCAAGCGGCGACTCGTCCAGCAATCTTCCTTTTCCAGAAACGTCCTCGGCGGAATGCTGGATCAGGGCGGCGGCATTCAGCACGTCGCCATCGCGGCTGATAATCTGGTTGCGCAACTCCAGCCGGAGATGGGCGATGACCACAGCGAGGGCCGCGCCAAAGACCATCAGGGTGAGCAAAGCGACGCACAGGGGCAAAAGCCGCCCGGCGACACGCGCTCCCTCCCGCTTACCGTTGGTACGGGTAAAAACCATTCGAGACAGCCGAAAAACCACGAGCGAAAGCGCGACTGACGGGGTTGGCCACCGCCGTCACGCGAGTGACCATGACGGGAGGCGGTTGCTTGGGCAAGGGCAAAGGCGACACCATTATTAGACCAGACGGCGGATAGATTGCGCGCGTTACGAGATTTTTGCGATATTCGCTTCTTTGGAGTGGGAAAAAATCCTCGGCCTTAAAATTCCCATCCCAACCCCCAGGAGACGGTGGTAACCCGGTAACGGTCGAAAAAGGTATTCGAGAACGACCATTCGTACTCATACTCGCCATACAATTTAAGCGATTTCCATACCGCGCGCTCGGCTCGCGTGTTCAGAAGCAGGTTTTCCCTGTCCCGATGCCGGGGATCGTCAATGCTCACGGTTTGGATCGAATACTCGTAACGGGAATACTTGGCAAACGCCTTGATTTCCCAGCCGTGCGCCCGATACCGCAGGCGCTCGGCCACCGCGACCCGTCCATAATTGTAATATCCCGGGCCATTGTCACGGTTCTGTTCCCAAGCGACCCGGCTGGTGGCGCGCCAATGTCCGGCGGCGTCCCAATTCTGCTGCCACTCAAAACCTGCCTCCACACGATCGAACGTGAGGCGGGGCGCTTTCCGCGGCGCGCCAAAGCGGTCTGTCGCTGTCCGGTCATCATAAATTCGCCGGTGGTAATCGAGTGTCAAGGAGAGTTCCGAGCCGTGGCCGAACCCGCGGCCCAATGTGAACTCGGGGCCAGCCTGCCAATGGCTGTCCAGCGGCTGGTGGTAGAACTGGCGGGCGAAGTCGAACCGCGTCGCCATCCACCATTTGTCGCCGAAACCTTTCCGGAGCGTGGGCGCGACCGCGAGGTTCTGGCCAATCGCGTGGACTGTCTCAAACACCTCCTCTATGCTGGAAGCGTCGAGGATTTGGTCCTGGTAAAAATAAAAAGTTTCGATGCCCACCTGCCAATCGCCTGGCAAGTTCCTTTTCAGTCGCGCAAGGGCGGTTACCACCAGTTCCTTGTCCACGCCGGGG
>CAZMLP010000618.1:0-4033 GCA_964566745.1 uncultured Verrucomicrobiota bacterium
GCATGAAGCTGATCGCGCCCACGAAAGGTTATATCCATCAAGGAAACGACATGGGCGACGAGTGGAACCACAGCGACGATGAATTGGGTTTCGTGACGTATTGGCCACTCTACCGTTTCGCTTTCAACGGCGACCTGAAAAAGAAGTTTGGCGCGGCGGTGCGCGATCACTGGTTGCTGGAGCAGCCGGAAGGGTATCCGATGTGGGACTTCATTTACGCGGGCTGCGGCGGCGCCACGAACTGCGACGCGCCGCGCGCGGTGTGGACTTTGCGCGGTTACCCGTGGGACACCATCTCATGGCGGATCGAAAACTCGCACCGCAAGGATCTCACCAAGCTGCCGCCTAATTTTCGCGCGCAGGAATTGGTGGAGTTGCTACCGCCCGGCGAGCGGTTGATTGCCCGGTGCAACACTCAACCGTTCATCCTCAACGCCGGGGACGACGGGCACATCGAGTTTCCGGGGGACGAGTATCTTTTCGGTTACTGGCTGGGCCGTTATTTGAAATTGATCGAATAGGATTGCCGGCCGCGAGATGTAGCAAGACTCGCCTTGGCTTCACCGCCGTCAAAGCGCCTACTTCTTATCTCGTTTCACCACTGCGAAGCCCCAGCCATCGCCAGCGGGGCCAACCGAGACGAATTCCCATCCTTCCCCTGTGGCGGCGTTAATGGCCAGGTCTAGCGGGTTATCATGACCAAATACCTTGCCCTGCAAAATTTTGTACTCCGAGTTAGCGCGCGGCGCATTGGTGGTGGCGGCCACAGAAAACATGATCAATGCTCCGAGTGTCGCTCCCGCCAACAAGCTCTTGAGGTCAAAACTGACTTTTTGGTTGTTCATAATATCCCTTGTTGTTGTTCGTCACCACATGCTTCAAACGGGTGATTCGGGACAGTTATAAACCGGGCGGGCGCGGCTGTCGAGGCCAGGTCCTTTTCTTCCGGCCCCGTAATGGGGATAGCTTGCACTTCAAGACCGACCTTCTGTCCTTTGACGGGGCCCCAGCCGGGCCGTTAGTGATCGACAATTGGTCGCGTCGGCAGGAGTTGCCGGGCCACGTCCATTAGCCGGCGGCCGGAAATGCGGAGTTTCAAGTTGCGCCGGAGAAACCCGCCGCGATCGCGGTTCTCTTGCGCGAACGAGTCAATTTCGGAACGAATTGCTTGAAACGAGGTAGCCTCGCCACAATATCGGATGGCGAGAAAATCCGACTGAAAGAAATGCGGCCGAAAGCGGCGCACCAGCCGGGCAAGCGGCATCGCGGAAGGCGGCAGGCACTCGTTAAAGATTTTCTCCTCGAACTGCCCCGGCGGGCAGCCGGTTTGTTCGCAGTACCGTTGCTGGAGTGTGTACGTCATGGCTACAATAACGGTTTTGGACTGGCATACCTGTTTTCGAGGTCACGAAACCAATCACGCGGCATGATACCATACTTTTAGGAATGTTCAAATCGGGCCTGCAGTTTGGCTGGGGTATGCCGATACTACCACTTTGCGCGCAGTTGCACGGGAGCGGCGCCACGCTCGCGAAGGGAGCGGAGGCTTAAGGCGTCGTGACGCTTGGCGAGCCGTTGACCGGAGTCATCCATCATCAAGGGGCAATGAAAAAAGGCGGGCGGCGCCAAGGCCAGCGCGTGGTAGAGCAAGATTTGCCGGGCGGTCGAAAGGAGCAGATCAGCCCCGCGCACCACCTCGCTGATTTGCATCGCGGCATCGTCCACCACCACCGCCAACTGGTAGGCGGGAATGTCGTCGTGCCGCCAAACCACGAAATCTCCAAAATCTTTTCCCGCCACCGGTTTTTGGGGGCCGAAGCCACCGTCGAGAAATCCGACGACCTTGCCGTCGGGAACTCTAAACCGCCAATTCACCCCTGCTTGGAAAAGGTCTTTTCCCGCGAGCACTACCTCGTGGCCGTTGCCCGGACGGCAGGTTCCGGGATAGACCGGTTCCTCATCGCCCTGATGGGGCGCGGCCAGGGCGCGCATCACATCTTTGCGCGAGCAAGTGCATGGATAGACGAATCCTGAGTGGTGAAGTTGCTCCAGCGCGGCGCGATAAAAGGGAAACCGCTCGCTTTGGGAATAGGGAGCAAATGGCCCGCCAACGTCTGGCCCCTCCTGCCACTCGACGCCGAACCAGCGCAAATCCTCCAGAAAGGCGGTGACGAATTCGGGTCGCGCGCGCTGGCGGTCCAAATCCTCGTTGCGCAAAATCAAGACGCCGTTTGCGGCGCGCGCCCGCTCATATGCGATCCAAAACGTCCGGGCGTGACCGAGGTGAAGATAACCGGTCGGTGACGGGGCCAGGCGACCGCGATAAGCGCCATTTTGGAGCGCGGCTGGTTTCACACAGGTGGACAGGGATCAGGGTGGTCCCGAAACCAATCGCTTAAACGAGGCAGGCGAAAAGTGAGGAGTGCCTGGGTTTTGGCGCAGTTGAGCGAAACGTCCGGCGGACGTGGCGCGCCGGAATATTCCTTTAATGAGCCTGGCTCCATCTTGGGTTGGGATTGCGGCCAGCGCGCGGCCACCAGTTGGCCGATCTCCCACCGCGACAGCCGCTCGGCCCCGGCAATATGATAAACACCAGCGGCTCCGCGCAAGGCGAGTTCCCACACGGCGCGCGCCGTGGCCTCCGCCGGGATCGGGCAGCGATACTCATCCACGAAAAGCCTGGTGGTTTGACCTTCTTGCCAGGCGTTCCTCAATTCCTCGTCAAATCCGCGACGGCCGGACGGCGACGGGCCCCCATTAAGCGAGGTCCGGATCACCGCATGGGCGGGGTTGCGCAACACCACTTGTTCTGCCTCCACTTTGGTTTCGGCGTAAACGCCGAGCGGATTGACGGAATCGGTTTCCAAGTAGTTTCCCTGGCGGCCGTCGAACACCAAATCTGTGGAGAAAAAATAGAATGGGATTTCAGAGGCCAGCTTGGCGAGGTGTTGGGTTGCCTCGACATTCATACGACGGGCGAGCGTCGGATTGGCCTGGCACTCCGTGCTGCGACTGAGCGCCGCGCAATGGATGATCAGAGCGGGCGGGTTTTCGCGAAACGAGCGCTCAACCGCCGGGAAGTCGTCTAGCGACAATGAAAGATACCGCGGCTTCCCATTGGTCGCGGGGGGTGGCTGAGACGACCGAATGATACCCGCGCCCTGCCAGTCAGCGGGCGTCAAACGAAGCAAATGGCTGCCGATCAGCCCGCTTGCGCCGGTGATCCATGCAATGGCTTTCATAGCGTGGAGATTTCAACCGGCCAAGCCGCGCAACGAAGTTCAAGTTATTGAGAATTTCCCCGGCGGCATTCCGCGAAATGCATAACGGTTTGGTTAGATTGTTCCGCTGGCGCCGGTTGCCCCGCTTGTTCGACAATTTCATTTCCCCATTGTGTCCACCCGGATTGCACATGACGGGCAAAAAGTTCGAGATAGGGGCCGGGCGAGCATTCCTCGATCAAATTGTAAACTTCATCCGGCTTGCGGGAGTGCTCGCGCTTGCGAGTGGAGAGGATATTCACCTGGCGGCGTCCGGGAGCCAGGGTTCGCATGCTGCCCCGAACGCCAAAAAGAATCAGCTCGGTGACATTACGAAAATAGAATCCCACCCCCCGGCCGTCGGGCCCGCCGTCCTTGCGGATTTTAGACCAGACCAAGTTAGTTTTATAAGTGAAACCCCAGCGGCGCATGACACTCAACCCCTCGGCCAGCAAAGCATTTGGCACCCACAAGTAAAGGTGCGAGCGGGCGGCTGCCAAAGCGGGCACCGGAAGTTCCATGATCTCTTCAAGTTCCATGGTCGGATAACGTAACAGCCGCTTGTGCTCCGGCGCCATTTTACCCGTGCGGTTCATAAACTGCCAGGGCGGGTCAGCGAGAATAGTCGCGTATTGGCCGGACAGTTTTTGCCGTAAATCTTCTGCTGCGGTGCAGGAAGGCAAATTAAAGACTTTCATCGTAAAGCGATTTTTTGATGCCAAATACCAATAACGGACATCCGGCCCCACCACCGCCGTGGACGCGGGGCAGCA
>CAZMLP010000619.1:0-2558 GCA_964566745.1 uncultured Verrucomicrobiota bacterium
CGATCGAGCGGCGGCTCGCGGCCGGGGAAGGGTTTGACCGCAGGCCGGTGGCGATTCTCTGGCTGGCGGCAACCGGTTTGACCGGCTTCATTTTGTGGGCGGCGGCGCGCTATCCCGAGCCGCTTGATGACTGGGCCGCCACCTGGCAGAACGGGCTGGCCCGCGCCGGCTTTCTAGCGGTGGGGACGGCGTTGTTGTTCGCGATCTTTCACGGGCCTTCACCCCGTTTACGCGCCCTTTGGCAACTGGTGTTGCTCAGCGTTCTGTGGCTCGACGCGGCCACTCACGCGCCGCGCCAGAACCCCGTGGCGCCGCGCGGCGTTTTTGAGCCCGGCCTCGTAAAACTCCAGCCGCAGCCACGCCACGGGGAGTCGCGGGTGATGATCAGCCGCGATGCCGACATGTATTTTCGCGTGACCTCGACCACGCGCGGGATGAACCAATACATCGGCAACCGGTTGGGCGAGTTCAGCAATTGCAACCTGCTCGATGACATTCCGAAAGTGAACGGCTTTTACTCGCTGTTTCTGCGCGAGCAGGAGGAGATTCGCGCGCTGCTTTACAACCCCGAGGCGACGAACCTGGACTTCAATCCCGTGCTTAACTTCATGGGTGTGTCCCATATCACCTCCGCGACGAACGCCTTCGAGTGGTCCCGCCGCGCCCGCTGGTTTCCGTTTGTGAGCGCCGGGCAGGCGCCACAGTTTGTTCCGGACGACAAAACCCTGGCGGCGCTTTTTCTCCGCGGATTCGACCCGCGCCGGGTGGTGATTCTGCCCGCGAGCGCCAAAGGACGGATTACCGCCAGCGGCGAGGGACAAGCGGAGGTTTCGGAGGTGAAGGTCCGACCGCAGGCAGTGCAATTGGAAGTGGCGGCCACCGGCCCGGCGCTGGTGGTTGTCGCACAGGCGAACTATCACGCGTGGCGCGCGCGGGTGGACGGCCAGTCCGCCGAGATTCTGCGTGCCAATCACGCCTTTCAAGCCGTGCAGGTTCCCGCCGGACATCACCGGGTGGAGCTGGTTTACCAGGACGACGCGTTTCGCCTGGGCGTCCTCGTCTCCGCGGCAACGCTTGCCGCGGTGCTCTTTCTGTGGCGGGTGGAGGCCCGTTCCGCCAAACTGCCGGACTTGGAAACTGCCGCGCACACTGCCCCGACCCCATGAGCATCATTTCCGAACCAGCGCGCCCCCCTGTCCCCCCGGTCGTGGACGACTGGCTCACGCCGCGTCGTTTCGCGCTGGTGCTGGCGGTGTTGATTCTCGCGGCGTTTCCCGACGTGTTGCTGGGCGCGCGGACCTTTTGCTTCCGCGACTTTGGCTATTTTGGTTATCCGCTGGCGTACTTTCATCGCGAGGCTTTTTGGCGCGGCGAGTTGCCGTTCTGGAATCCGTTAAATTTCACAGGACTGCCGTTTCTGGCGCAGTGGAGCACGCTCACGCTCTATCCCGGCTCGCTGATATATCTGCTTCTGCCGTTGAACTGGTCGCTGGGATTTTTTTGCCTCGCGCATCAATTCCTCGGCGGCCTGGGAATGTTTTACCTGGCACGGCGGTGGACCGGCAGCCCGCTCGGCGCCGGGCTGGCGGGCATCACCTGGGCCTTCAATGGCGTGACGCTAAACTCGCTGATGTGGCCGAACAACAGCGCCGCGCTCGGCTGGCTTCCATGGGTCATGCTGACCATGGAGCGCGGCTGGCTGCTCGGCGGGCGGGCGATGGCGGGCGCGGTGTTGATCGCCACGATGCAAATGCTGGCGGGCGCGCCCGAGATCACCGGGTTGACGTGGCTGGTCCTGGGGGCCCTGGCGCTCGGGCTGGGCCTCGCCCAACCCAATGAGCGTCTCCGCTTGTGGTTCCGCGCCGCGCTGGGGCTGGTTTTGGTGCTGGGGTTGGCGGCGCCGCAAATCATGTCCTTCCTGGAAATGGTCCGGCACTCGCAGCGAGGCTTGGATTACTCGGACGGCGCGTGGGCAATGCCCGGCACCGGCTGGGCGAACTTTTTGGCGCCGCGCTTTCGCTGTTACCGTTTCCTGCAAGGCGTGCCGATGCAGCTCGGCCAATATTGGGTCTCCTCTTATTATCTCGGGGCCGGGGTGTTTGCGCTCGCGGTGCTTGGAGCGGTCGCCGGGCGAACGCGCCGGGCGCGGCTCCTTGCGGGAATCGTGCTGGCGGGCCTGGTCCTGGCGCTGGGAAACAACGCCTTCCTTTATCCCCTGGTGAAGCGACTGGCGCCCCAGATTGGCTTGATGCGTTATCCCGTGAAGTTCGTGATTCTGGCGGCGTTTGGAATTCCACTACTGGCGGCCTATGGCGTCCGGTTTTGTTTGTTGGAGGAGTCGAGCGCGCCCGGCCGGGCGGGACGGGGACTACGCTGGTTATGGTTGACGGCAGCGGTGTTAACCCTCGGCATTCTTGGTTTTGAACGCTGGCAACCGGCGGACGCAAAATTCGCGTCGCTCTGGCCGGGAATGGCGCGTAGCACGACCGTCGCCTTTCTCGGCCTCTCACTCTTGCTGGCCGGCATTCTCGCCCTGGCCCGCCGGTGGCGGCCCGAGC
>CAZMLP010000620.1:0-5334 GCA_964566745.1 uncultured Verrucomicrobiota bacterium
CGAACGCTGACAGTGGCCGAGCCCGCTTTCTTGTCCGCCACCTTGAAGAACAACGTGCCATCCGGGTTGATCACCGGCTGCACCGCGAACAAGCCGTTATTGTTGTTCGCCACAGTGAAGGAGACGGTCTGGGTATTCTCATTCGCGGGACCGGCGCTGATTGCGGTCGCCCAAACATTGGAATAAGTTGCCGCGTCCTGCGCAACCGTAATATTGCCGCCCGGGGTGAAGCTGGGGGCATCGTTCACCGCAACCACGGTAATCACGAAGTTTTGGGGGGCGGAAGTAGCCGCCGGACTTCCGTTGTCAGTGGCGGTTACCGTAACCGTAGCCACGCCATTTGCGTTCGCCTGCGGTGTGAACGAGAGCTTGCCGTCCGCGGCAATCGCCGGCTGGACGCTGAACAACGCGTTGTTGCTGTTGCTCACGTTGAACGAGACCGTCTGGCCCGCCTCGTCCGGCCCCGCACTGATGTTGCTGGCGAATGCCTGGTTATAGGGTGTAATATCCTCGTTCACGGAGATATTTCCAGCGATCGTGAAAGAGGGCGGATCATTCACCGCGGCCACGTTCACCGTGATGTCGCCGGTGGTCGTGTCAATGCCATCCGAAACCACAACGTGAATGTGGGCAGTGCCGCTCTTGTTTTGGAGAGGAAGAGCGGTCAAGGTGCGAGTGCCGCCGCTATTGCTGATGCCGATATTCGTGTCAGGAATCAGCGCCTGATTGTCGGAAGTGGCCGTCACACTCACCGCAGTGCCCGACTCAACATCATCAACCGTCAACGTGATTGAGGCCGCCGTATTTTCATTCACGTTCTTGGTGAGAGGATTGATCGAAAGCGACGGTTTGTCATTTACGGAGACGACCGTGACCTGAAGTGTTTTCGTGCCAACATTTCCGTCCGTGTCCTTCGCGGAAATCGTGATGGTGGCGGTGCCAAATTGATTGGCGTTAAGAGTGAAGTCCAAGGTCCGGGCGGCTCCGGACGGGGTGGTCGGACCGATGACCAGGCTACTGTCCGAGATCAAGCCCTGATTGGAGGAGCTGGCAGTGACAACAATGTCCTTGGAGGCCGTTTGGGCATCCGCCACAGTGAAGCTGATTTGGGAGATGGCCGCGTCCTCATTAACAGTAAGCGAGGTGATGGTGGCGCTGCTTTGAGTCAGATCAGAGATGAACGGCGCAGTGGGCTGCGGTCCGACAAGCAGCGTGAAGGTTGATGTGGCCGTGCCGCCATCAGCATCCACCACCGTCAAGGTGACAACCGTCAGACCTTGTTTGCCAGCCACCGGCGTGATGTTGACAGTGCGGTTGGCACCCGTGGTGGAGATCGCGATGTTCCCGTTCGGAACAATGGTCTTGTCGGAGGAATCCGCAAAGACCTGCAACGAATCGGCAGCGGTTTCCACGTCACCCACTGTGAACGCAATCGGACCAGTGGCCGCGCTTACGCCCGTCGATTGAGTGGGAATGGAGCTAATGGTTGGAAGATCATTCACCGAGGTAAAGGTGAATTTGATCGTCGTCTCCGAGAACAAGCCATCTTTGTCTGTAATCCGGAACTTCAAGTCGGAAGAGCCAAACTTGTTGGCCACCGGAGCCACCGTAATATGGCGATGATCGTTGTCCGCGCCCGCAGCGATGGTAACATTTCCGGTCGGCACCACACTGGTGTCCGAGGAGTTGACCAGAGTCACCACCAGGTTTTGGTGCGGAGTAGTGTCATCCGTCACAGTCACATCGAAGGATCCCGTGGTGTCCTCGTTGGCGCTGGTGTTGCTTCCCGTAAGAGTGGGAACCGTGGCGCAAGTCGCGCAAGCAACACTGCTGGTCTCAATCAACACACCCCAACCGCCGGAAATCGAGCCGGTGTCATTGGCGTTATCATCATTCACATAGAGACTCCAAGTTCCATTCGGATCAACACCCTCAAACGCCGTCAAATTCGAATTATACGGGGGTTGGGGAGCCGGGTCTTGAAACACATCGGAGTCACCCGTGGCCTCACTGCCTGTGCCATAATTCGCGGTTTTATATGTTCCGCTAGCCAGGGTAGTCTCATCCGGAAGAGTGCCGCCAGTGTGATCATCAAAAACCAAATTAACGCCACTGATGGAGGTTGCCCCGCCAGCGTCCGCCATAAGGACGACTCTTTGTCCTTTCGGTCCGACCAAAAGGAATTGAACGTCATCCGGGAAGGTGTGACTGAGATTCGTGATGGCAACGGTAACTTTGGAAACGTTACCCACAATGCCGGAGACCGAAACCGTCGAGGGATAAGTCGAGGCCGGACCGACCGTCACGCTCGACGCCCAATTAATCAGGGCTCCGCTACTGTTACCCTGGCCACCTCCGGAATTGACAGTTCCCAGCGGAATCGAAACTGCAACCGGAGAGTAAGTTGTGCCACCATCATTCAAGCCGATGGTCGCGGTGATCGAGCTACCGCAGCTTCCGGCGGCAGTGAACGTGTAGGTGACAATACCGGTTTTGCCGGCCTTCACCACACCGTTTACCGTGCCACCATCGCCGCTGCCATCCACCAGAACGGATGGAGTTCCGGAGATGCCAACCACGCCACCGCCAGTTTGCAACGTGGCCACCAAAAGACTGGTGTCCGTCGCCAAATTATTGGTGATGGTGAATTGAATCTTCACAGTCTCGCCCGGATCGACGGCCGAATTGCCTGTGCAACCAGTCTCCTGCTTCAGATCAGCGGTTTGATAGGCTTTTGAGGCGAAGTTCTGGGCTTGGGCGACTGAAGCTGCGCCAACGGCAAAAACAGCGAGCACGCAGGCAACCAACAGCCGCCAGCCGCTGCGTGGCCGTGGTATCTTACTTGTATCTCTTTTCATGGGGTTTGGGGTGTGTCTGTTCATGGTGTTTTTGTATTGGCTATGGGTAATCTGACGCGCACCAAGCACGGATAACTCAGTTTCCGAACTCATTTTGGTCATACTGTCGTCTTGGCACACAAAAATCTTTATTCCTTATCGACCTCTTCCCGCTCCCCGGGTGGTTTTATACCCGCCCGGCACCTCGAAACCGCCGCGCACACTTCGCGCGTTTGCTTGGTAAAAAGAAAGAGCGATGGCCGTATAATTGGCGTGACAATAAGAGCTTTCACTTCTGCTATGCAAGTAAAAAATTTGCGCCACCACAGCGGTTTACGACAGGCCAACCTGTCGCAATACCGTCTCGCCGCCACCGTTTTTTGACTGTTTTTCTCGTCGTTTTTGCCGTGCTCGCCTTCCCTCAAAGACCAACAACCTACCGCTCAGGACACGCGAGGGTCTTTTAAGGCGCGCCGCCGCGCAAGGAGAAAATAGCCGCCGCTATCTTCCAAAATCACACATTCACGTCACTTTCCGGGCGTTTTTCGGACGCATGCTCCAAAAAGCAATATCCGGGCCAAGAATGCCGCGCCTTGGTGATTCGCAACCCACCCGGCTAATCGCATGCTTTTCCGATTTCTGAACGCAAACATACTACCCGCAGTGGCCTCTCAGTCACCAATGCTATTACAGGGGAGTCTAACGGATTCGCATCCATCCGAGGTGGTTGAGGCAGCTTTGCGTTCTGCATATCCTCCTGAATTGCTAATCGCGAGAGACGGTCCCCATTACGACCATTCCCGCCATGCTTTCCGCTTCCTTGCCGGGTTTCACTTCATTACGATGCATCCATGCCATCGTTCGACATTGTCTCCGAGGTGAACTCGATGGAAATTGAAAACGCTGTCAACCAGGCGAAGAAGGAACTGGCGAACCGTTTCGATTTCAAGGGTAGCAACGCCGAAATCATATTGGAGAAGAATGAAATCCGCCTCGCGGCAGGCGACCAGTTCAAGATCCAAGCACTGGAGGAGATAGTGATTGGCAAGCTAGCGAAGCGCCAAATCAATTTGAAGAGCATCGAGCGCAAGGATCCGGAAATCTCCCCGCTGGGTCACGCCCGCCAAGTCATTCAGATCAAGCAGGGGTTGGATCCTGCTGTGGCCAAACAGGTCGCTCAGTTCGTGCGCGACACAAAACTCAAAGTCACCACCCAGATACTTGGCGACGAGGTGCGCGTCACCGGCAAGAGCCGGGACGATTTGCAGGCGGCGATCGCGGCGGTACGCGGCCATGATTTTCCCGCCGCGCTCGGTTTCAAGAATTTCCGGGATTGATTTTCCATCCGCGGGAAAACTGCAAGGTCCGGCCGGCAACGCCACCCGGCTATCGCGCGTATCCGTTTGCGCGAAACCATTCCACCGCGTCCACCAGCGCTTGTCGCGGCGGCGTCTGGGGGAGGCCCAGTTCGCGAACCGCCTTCGCGGGACTGAAGAACATTTTGTATTTAGCCATGCGCACCCCGGCCAAAGGCGCCTTCGGCGCGCGCCGGGTCACGCGGCTCACCACATCCTCGACGTGCGCCGCCGCGAGCGCCACCCAATGGGGCGCTTGAAACCTTGGCGCCGGCAGGCTGGTAATTTCCGCGAGCGCCGCGAGGGTTTGTTTCATGGTCCAGTTCCCGTCCGTGTGACCGAGAATATAGCGCTCGCCCAGGCGTCCTCGCTCGGCGGCCAAAATGTGGCCCGCGGCAACGTCGCGCACATGCACCCAGTTCAAACCGGTGTCAAGAAAGGCCGGCATGGCGCGATTCAAGAAATCGACAATGACCCGCCCGGTGGGCGTGGGTTTCGCATCCCGCGGCCCGATGGGCGCGCTCGGGTTCACAATCACGACCGGCGCGCCTTTGGCCGCCAGCTCGCGCGCGACCACTTCCGCCTCCCATTTCGAGCGCTTGTAGTGGTTGCTCATTTGCGAGCCGGAGACAGGCGTGGCCTCGTCCGTGGGCACGATCGTTCCGTTCGTAATCACCGGCAAACCGATGCATCCCACCGTGCTGGTATAGACAATCCGCGCGCAACCGGCGGCGGTGGCCGCCTGGAGAACGTTGCGGGTGCCTTCCACGTTCGCCGCGTACATCGGCCGGTAATCCGGCATCCAGAGATGGTAACTGGCCGCGACATGAAAACACCAGTCGCAGCCGCGGAGTCCCGTCGCCAGCCGGGCTGGATCGGTCACGTCCCCCTCGAACCGCTCGAACTCCGCGCCCGCGAGCCCGCGCGCATCACTGCCAGGCCGCAGCAGGGCCCGGACCTCGTGGCCGCGCGCATTTAACTCGTGCACGAGGTTAGCGCCCACGAAGCCGGACGCCCCGGTGACAAAACATTTCATCGCCCGCCGGTATGCGGCTTCCGCGCGCGCGATTCAACTGGAAAACCAGCCCGGCAAAAGCATGGAAGGACTTGGCGCTCTTTTCATAGCGGGTTACCATGCCTCT
>CAZMLP010000621.1:0-1616 GCA_964566745.1 uncultured Verrucomicrobiota bacterium
CGCGACTTGAGGTCGGACAGCAAAAGCACGGTCGCGGCCAGGGCGATCAAGACCAAACCGAGAGCGAGTCGCTTAACCGACAGCCACGCGTGATTCATACCGGGTTTGAGCTTTGAGGATGCGGGAACGGGGAGGAAATAGAAACGGAAAACTGGGATGTGCCCTGGCCGTTGACACCGTGGCTTGATGGGACCGGATGGAGATCCAAGAATGTCCGCATTTGCCGCTTGGCGGTGGCGATGGCAAAAGTGTATAAGAAACCGATAAGAAAACAGGAAGTGAAGCTTTCGCTGAAGCCAGGGCGAAAGCTTTTTCCGGAAGGATTTCGGGCAAATGTTTCCGCGCCGGACATTGTCTCAGGACCCTGGTGACGCCGGGCCCGCGCTTGGGCTGCCAGCCAAGGCGGGTCACGCCGCCGGCTTCACGCTCATCGAGCTTTTGGTCGTTATCGCCATCATTGCGATCCTGGCCGGCATGCTGCTCCCCGCGCTCGCGCGCGGCAAAGCCGCGGCTATCTCCGCGAAATGTAAAAGCAATCTCCGGCAATTCACGATCGCGCTCACTGTTTATGTGAATGACCACCAGTTTTATCCGCTCCAGGCGCCGACGAATGGCGGGAACTGGAGCGAGGCCTTGTCGCTGGATGCCAGGAGTTTCAACCCGCGCGCCACAAGTTCGACCATGGTCGAGGCGAATACCCCGGTGTGCCCGGCGCCAGGATTTCTTCGGCAAGGGGCGGTGTTTCCCAGCATCTATGGATACAACGGCGACGGAACGGTGAATCTTCACTCTCAAAAAGAGGTGCCGAAAAAGATTTTTGGCCTCGGTTTGGGCGGGGTAAGCTGGCCGGGCTTGGGCGAGAATCCAGTCCCTGGCGCCGCGGTCAAAGAGCCCGCGGACATGATTGCTTTCGGCGACGGTTTTGCCGGGTTGCAGACCAAGGAGATCTCGTATAGCGGCTCGGTGGGCCAGAATCTCTTCGGCTATGTAACTTCGGAGGACAAGCCTATTTTCAACAAGGCCGCGCGCGACCGACACCGGGGCCGGTTGAACATTGGTTTTTGCGATGGTCATGTGGAAAGCGTCAGGGTGGAAAAGCTGCTGCTTGATCCTTCCAGCACCGCGCTTCGGCGGTGGAACAACGACCACGAGCCGCATCCGGAAACCTATATTGTGCTATGAGGTGGTGAAACACCGAGAGCGGGCAGGGGAGATCGAGACACGGCTCACGTTGGCACGCGAACAGGGTCTCCGGCCGCTCCCCGGTTTCTGACTGATCCGTTTCACGATTCATTCGCGATTACAAGGGTGCGCCAATGCCTTGAACTGGCTTGAATCCGCTTGATTTCGATAGTTTTTTTCACCGTCAGCTTGACGTATCACGTTGAATTTTTGGCGGTGGGAATTACCCCTCTCATCCAAACAAGGCGAGTCGTTATTCGATGGCTTGATTTGCATTCATTGGCCGATTCCCGCAGCCCTTCTTCCGCCGGAGACCAACACCTTGAATTGGTTTGAATCGCATGTATTCCTACGTTTGCTTCCCCTCGCGCCGCCGCTTCGCCGCGCGAATCCGGGGCCTTTAACTGCGCCCACTGGAAGGCTTGAATCACCTT
>CAZMLP010000622.1:0-3579 GCA_964566745.1 uncultured Verrucomicrobiota bacterium
TCCGGCGCCGGTGCCTGGCGCCGGGTCATCGCAGCCCCGCCCAGCACGAGCGTTTTGGCCTTGTGGTCGCGGGTTAATTCCAGCGCGGTGATCACGCGGTCGCCGGCGGCGGAAAAATCGAATCCGCTGGCGTCATAATCCGAGGGGACGAGCACCCCGCCCAGCATCACGACCGCGTCGGCGTTCGTCACCGCGTGAAGGTCTGCCCGGGCATAAGGCCGCTCCAGCCCGGCCATCAATCCGTCCGTGACCGGCGTGAAAACCACCGTTGCGATTCCTGCCGCCATCGCCAGGCATAACAGCCCCCCCGGCCACCTCCGCTTGGCGAATTGCAGCACACAAGCCGCGATCAAGCCAATCCATAACCACCCGATCGGATCGGCAAACGCGCCCAGCGCTATTTTGATCCCGTTGGCCATGGCCCAAACGCTATCTTGTCCGCGGAAAAAAAACGAACACAAAACCGCGGCGCTTGACGCGCCCCGGCTCGCCGCTAATTTGATTCCGCCATGCCCGTCCCCGTCATTTCCGTTGCCCAAATGCGCGAGTGGGAGCGAGCCACTTGGGCCGCGGGCCAAACCGAGGCGGCCGTCATCGCCCAAGTCGGCCAAATCGTCGCCCGGCGCGTCCTCGACCTCACCCGTGATAACGATCTTGTTCTGCTCCTCGCTGGCAAGGGACACAACGGCGATGACGCGCGCGCCGCGCACCCGTGCCTGCCCGGTCGCCGGGTGACGCTGCTGGATATTATCGATCCCGCCGCCGCTCATTCCAAGGTCGCCGAGGCTCTCCGCTCCCGGCCCGCGCTGGTTGTGGACGGTCTTTTCGGCATTGGCCTTGACCGGCCATTGGGGGAGGAGTGGCAAAAATTGATCGGCTTGGTCAACGACTCGGGCGCGCGAATTCTTGCCGTTGATGTTCCTTCCGGTTTGGACGCCGAGTCCGGTGAACCGCGCGGCGCGGCGATCCGGGCGGATATCACATTGACGGTGGGCGCGCCAAAAACAGGTTTTCTCCGGTCACGAGCAACCGGGTTTGTCGGTCGGTTGGAGGTGGCGCCGGATATCGGTCTGGTTACCTGCCCTTTTTCCAGCGAGATAAATTGGGTGTTGCGCGAGGATTTTTCGGACTTCCCTCCCCGCCGCAAACCGGAGTCTCACAAAGGCAGTTATGGCCACGCGGGCATTCTGGCGGGCAGTCTCGGCTATCATGGCGCGGCGGTGCTCACCACGCGCGGGGCGCAACGCGCCCGTCCGGGCCTCATCACCGTCTTCACCGAGGATCGTGTTTATTCACCAGTGGCCGCCCAGTTGCAAGCGGTCATGGCGCAACCGTGGCGGGCCAACTCGGCCTGGCCCGAAAACGTCAGCGCCATTCTCATAGGGCCGGGTCTCGCGGCCCCTGATTTGAGTGATGCTCTCAAAGCCGAGATTGTTCGCATCTGGCGCAAGTCCGACATCCCGGTGGTCGCGGACGCCGGCGCGTTGGCACTCTTGACGCCCGGCCCCTCCCGCTCCGGCGTCACCCGGGTCATCACACCTCACCCCGGCGAGGCGGCCAGGTTGTTAAGTTTCACCACCGCGCAGGTGCAGGCGGATCGTTTTTCCGCTGTGCGCGCCTTGTCGCAAAGGTACGATCACTGCCATGTTGTGTTGAAGGGGCATCAGACTTTGGTCGGGCGCTCCACCGGCAACATTTCCATCAACTCCTCGGGCAACCCGGGGTTGGCGCAAGGGGGCAGCGGCGATTTGCTCGCCGGCTTCATCACAGGGCTGCTCGCGCAGCCCGCCCTCCAGTCTGACGTCGAAAAAATGCTCGCCTGCGCGGTGTGGCAGCACGGCGCGGCAGCCGACCGGCTGGAACAGCACCGCGCCAACTGGACCGTGGAAGAATTGGCGGACGAGCTTGGCAGCGAATGAGCCTGTTGTTGCATGAAGACAAGCTGCATCACCCTCACCACGGATTTCGGTCTCTCGGACTGGTTCGTTGGCGCGATGAAAGGCGTTATCCACGGCGCCGCGCCCAAGGTCACCGTGATCGACCTGACGCATGGCATCCCCGGCGGCGACATCCGCGCCGGGGCATTTGCCTTGGCTGCGGGGCTTCACTGCTTCCCTCTTGGCACTATTCATGTGGCGGTGGTCGATCCCGGAGTTGGCAGCGGGCGCCGGGCGATAGCCGCGCAAACTGGCGATTGCATCTTTGTCGGGCCGGATAACGGTGTGCTCTCCTGGGCATTGGCGCGGCAAGATGCTTGCGAGGTGCGTCACATCGCCAACGCGGCCTTGTTTCGCAAACCTCTCAGCCAAACCTTTCACGGGCGCGATATTTTCGCGCCGGTCGCCGCGCGCCTGGCCACGGGTCTGCCCTTTGCGGACGTCGGTCCGATTATCACAGACTATCAGATTTTGCCCTGGCCATTGGTGGAGAGGAGAGTCGATCGACTCATCGGCTAGGTCATCTACATCGATAGTTTTGGCAACGCGTTGACAAATCTCGCGGCCCGGGATCTCGCCCGCGACGCCGGCGTCGAGGTTAGAGTTTCCATTGGCAAACAAAACAACATCCCCGCCGCGGATTGCTATCAAGGCGTCGAAAAAGGAAAACCGCTGGCCATTCTCGGCTCCAGCGGCTTTCTCGAGATTGCCATCAACGGCGGAAACGCGGCGCAAGTCCTTTCGCTCAAACCCGGCAGCCCGGTGATCGCCAGAATTCTCGCCCGTGCTTAAAGCGGTCTAAAAATCCTGCGATCTCTTTGGGTGGGGACCTCGCGCTGCGAGGTCCGCTCTTGTTGTTGAAACGCGAGCGCGAACAACCGGTGCGACCCCCGGTTCACCACCCCAGCATTTCTGAAACGGGTTAGCGATTATCACCGTCGAGCAAGCGGCCCAATCCACCGAGGACAGATCCTTCCTCTCGACCGCTCCCCCCTTGCACATACTTCGACGCGGCCACGATTCTGTCCGCCATGCGGCTGAACGGCAACGATTGCAGCCAGATGCGGCCCGGTCCGCGCAACGTGGCGAAGAACAGCCCCTCGCCGCCGAACAGCGCGGTGCGGATGCCCGGCACCATCTCGATGTCGTAGTCCACCGTGTCGGAGAACGCGACCAGGCATCCCGTGTCCACGCGCAGCTTCTCGCCGCCCGACAGGTGCATCTCCTGGAGCGTGCCGGAAGCGTGCAGCAGCACGGTGCCGTCGCCCTCGATGCGCTGGAGGATGAAGCCCTCGCCGCCGAAGAACCCGGCACCGAATCGCTTCGTGAACGCCACGGAGACGTTCACGCCTCGCGCCGCCGCCAGGAACGCATCGCGCTGGGACAGGATGCGCCCGTTCCAGTCCTTGAGGTCCACGGGGTAGATCTTGCCCGGGTAGGGCGACGAGAACGCCACCTCGCGCGGCGCGCGCACGGTGTTGGTGAACGTGGTCATGAAGAACGAGTCGCCGCTCAGCGCACGCTTGGCGCCGCTCAGCAGCTTGCCCATCATGCCCCCGCCCTGTGCATTGGGATCCAGCGTCGTCTCCATGTGGATCCCGTCCTGCATGTACATCATCGCGCCCGCCTCGGCGATGACCGT
>CAZMLP010000623.1:0-2888 GCA_964566745.1 uncultured Verrucomicrobiota bacterium
TACCTTGGCGAGGAATTCCTCCTCGTCGGCTCCGGGCGGGGCCGGATTTGCATTGACCGGCATGGTAAAGGTGAAGGTCGTGCCCCCGCCCTCGCGATTCTTCACGCTCACCCAGCCACCGTGATGGTAAACGATGAAGTAGCAGGTCATCAGGTTGATGCCAAATTCCTGGGGGTTGTCATTCCGGACGAAGAACGGGTCAAACACCGAGCGGAGGGCTTCCGTGGAAACCCCAGGTCCATTGTCCTGCATCTGTATCTCGACAAAGGGCGGCTTGCCCGGCTCGGGCGGCAACTCGCGGGCGCGAAATATGATCGTTGAGCCAGGCGGCAGATTGATGATCTCGTCCTTGAGCAACAGCTCGAACAACTGGCGAATCTTGGGCTCGTCCACCTTTATGGCGGGCAACTCCGCCGGGACAAGATTCTCGACCTTCAAGTTGTGCTCGGCGAGAGAAACGCTCATCGACTCGGCCACGCCATCAATAAAAGACCGCGTTTGAAGCGAGTGGTCAAAGTGCGCCTCCCGGTTTTCACCGGCGATTTGCAAGCCGCCCAGCAAATGACTAATGCGGCGCAACTGGGACTGGACGTGCTTGTAAAAATCGCCCCAAAAATTCGGATTCCGCAAATCCTCGATATTCAGGTTCTCCTCCTTGAGCTTGGAGGGGGCCAGATCAAGGAAGGTCTGCACGGCCACCAGTGAATTGCGGACATAGTGCCCCAATCCCGCGGCGGCCACACCCAGGCTGATCACACGGTCGGTGATCATCATGTTGTGCAGCGCGGACAATTTCTCGCGCAGAAGCTCGTCGCGCTCGCGCTGGACGATGAAAAATTCGAGGGCCCGGCGCAGGGTCATCTCCAGTTGGGGCGGGTCCCACGGCTTGCTAATGTATTTGTAAATGGCGCCGGAATTCACGGCGTCGATGGCCACCTCGAAATCCGAGTAGGCGGTGACCAGAATGCGGATCATGCGCGGGTGGATCTGGCGGGCGCGCTCCAGCAATTGCACCCCTTTTTCCCCCGGCATGCGCTGGTCGGTCATGATGACGGCCAAGTCCTGCTTGTGCTCCTCCAATTGGCGCAGTCCCTCCTGGGCGTTCGGCGCGGTAAGGACGCGAAAGCGCTCCCCGACGGCCCGGCGCAACGCGGTGAGCGACTTCTCCTCGTCGTCCACGTAAAGGATCGCGTACTTCTTATAATCGTAGGCACTGTGCATACTCGCCGGTTCCCTTTCTATTGTTCGTCCGAATCATGGACGGTTTGAGGAAATTCTAAAGTAAATTCACAAAATTGTCCGGGCTGGCTGCGCACGGAGATTTGGCCGCCGTGATCTTGCATAATCCGGTAGCAGATGGCCAATCCCATGCCCATGCCCTTGCCCACGTCCTTGGTGGTGAAAAAGGGATCGAAGACCTTGTTCAACAACTCCGGCTTGATGCCATTGCCGTTGTCCCGCACCAGCAACTGGTGCTTGCCACCCAGGCTATGACCCTCGATGCGAATGGCCGGGCCGCCTTCAGCGTAGGTCTTCTCCTTCATGGCATCGGCAGAATTCTGCAGCAGGTTGATCAAAATTTGCGTCACTTGGTTCACGTTGCCGGGAATTGTCATCCCTTCCGGAATCGCCGTCTCCACTTTGACCTGGCCATTGAGATCATGACTCAAAAATCGCAGCGTCGTGGTCACCATTTTTTCCACCTCGATGCTGCCCGCCCGGTCATTGCGCGGATGAGTGAACGAGCGGAGGTCGGAAACGATGGTGCGCACGCGGTTGATGCCGTCCTCGACATCTTTCAGCACCTCGGCGTATTCCGCTTGCTGGTCCGCGGGCAACTGCTGGCCCTTGTTCTTGAGGGAATAAAGGTTGGTTTTGGCGTAATTCAGCGGGTTATTGATTTCATGGATCAATCCCGCGCTGAGGCGGCCCAGCGAGGCCAGCTTCTCGGACTGGACCAGTTGCGTCTCGGTCTCCTTGAGTTGCTCCAGCGTGGCCTCCAACTGCTGCTTCTGGCGGGCAAGGTTCCGCTGGTGCAAATGCGAGTTAATCAGATTCCTCACCCGGACATGCAATTCCGTGGTGGAAAAGGGCTTGGTGAGGAAGTCGCTCGCCCCGGCGGACAGCGCGGCGAGCTTGGTCTCCTCGTCGGCGCGGGCGGTAAGCATGATCACCGGGATGTTGGCGGTGGAAGTTTTGGACCGCACCTCGCGACAAACCTGGAGGCCATCCTTTTCCGGCATCATCATGTCCACCAACAGCAGGTCGGGTAAAAACTGGCTCGCCTTCTCGACCGCCTGCTGGCCGTCCACTGACTCAACCACCTGGTACTCGCCCGCCAGTTGAGAGCGCAGGAAGCGCAGCATGTCCGGCTCGTCATCGGCAATCAAAACGCGCGGACGGGCACTGCCGCCCGGCATCTCGAAGGGGCGCACCGTGTCTTGCAGCGAGGTCATGGACGGGAAGAGTTGCGCCCGCCGGTAAAGGCCCGCGAGCCACTCCTCGGAGGACGCCGGTTCCGCGGCGGCTGGCGCAGGCGCCGCCACCGGCGCGGGAGCTGGCTCAACGGGGGCCTCCGGGGGCGCCGCTTTCTCCGGCTCGGCGGCAGGAGGCAATGCCTTGGCGGCGGAGGCCTCGCCCGACGCAGCCGGCTCGCAAGGCAGCAGGACGGTCATCGTCGTGCCGCTCCCCAACTCGCTGCGAGCCGTTATTTTTCCTCCATGCGCCTCGACCAGTTCCTTCACCAGCGCAAGGCCAATGCCCGTGCCCTGATATTTGCGGCGGGATGAAGTGTCCGCCTGCCAAAACCGGTCAAAGATATGCGGCAAATGCTCCGCTGAGATGCCCATGCCGGTGTCAATCACCTGCATTTCCAACTCGCGCTCCCG
>CAZMLP010000624.1:0-4282 GCA_964566745.1 uncultured Verrucomicrobiota bacterium
AGCGCCGGGTAAAGGGATCCCTCTCCCACCGCCAGCACCTCGCCGGACAACAGAAGGATGCGCTGGGCGATGCCGAAGCCGTGCATCGGGCCGTGGTTCAGCACCTTGAGAATCAGCATGTCGAGCGTGCCCTGGAGGAGATCGTCTTTTTGCATAAGAACGGGAGTTCCATCGAATGTCGAGGGGAAGGTAGCCCGCCCTCCCATCGAATGTCAAGGGGAAGGCGCCGAACAAACCCGGACGACAACAACACTTGAACGGGAGCTAACCGGAAGAACAGAAAGGAAAAGAGGAGGGAAGCTTGTAAAAAATAGTTTGTTTGACCAGCAAAACGGGGAGGCGGCAAAAAACGGTTTTCCGGCTTCTCTGTTTCCTCTGCTTCCGCCTGTTAAAACAGTCCTCTTACAGCAGTCCGCGCATCACTTCACTCATGACGAGCGCGGTGCGGGCGCCTTCGATGCCCCGATTGTGGCGAGGATCGAGGCAACGCGCCACCGCCTGCTTTTCGTTCTCGAACAGATACACGCCGTGAATCACCGGCACGCCGGTCTCGGCCGCGATTTGTGCCAGCGTAAGGCTCACGGCATCCCCGATATGCTGCGCGTGGGTGGTTGCGCCACGCAGAATGACACCAAAGCAAATGATCGCCGCGAGCTTTTTCGTCCGGCGCCGGGCCAGCTGCCCCGCCACCACCGGAATCTCGTACGCGCCCGGCACGCGAACCACCTCTATCTCCTCAATGCCGGCGCGTGCCAGTTCAAGCCGCGCCGCGCGCAGCATGGAATCAACAAAACGGGCGTTGTAGCTTGAGGCCACAATCGCGAAGCGGCCATGGCCTTGCACCACTGAACTGGCGGAGACTTTTTTCAGCATAGTGAAATTGCGACGAACGGCATTAAATCTTGTGGCCAAGCTTCTCACGCTTGGTGTCGAGATACCGGCGGTTGTGCGGGTTGGCCTTCACTCGAATCGGCACCTGCTCGACGATTTCGAGTCCGTATCCCTCCAAACCGACAACTTTCTTCGGATTGTTCGTCAGCAAGCGGATCGTTTTCAACCCGAGGTCGCACAGAATTTGCGCGCCAATGCCGTACTCGCGCAAATCCATCGGGTAACCAAGCTTGAGGTTTGCCTCCACAGTGTCGAGACCCCGCTCTTGCAGCTTGTAAGCCTTGATCTTTGGAGCCAGGCCGATCCCCCGCCCCTCTTGCCGCATGTAAAGGATGACTCCGCGCCCCTCCGCCACCACCTGGCGCATCGCCTGGTGCAATTGCGACCCGCAATCGCAGCGCAACGAGCCAAACACATCGCCGGTCAGACACTCGCTGTGAACGCGCACGAGCACATTTTTTTTGCCCGCCACATCGCCCCTGACAAGCGCGATGTGATGCTGGCCATCGGCGCTGGAATGGTAGAGATGCAGATCGAAGGCGCCGTGCTCGGTCGGCATCTTGATCGTCTCGACGCGCTCGACCAATTTCTCGCTGGCACGGCGATATTTGATCAAGTCCTCAATGGTCGCGATTTTGAGCCGGTGCTTGCGGGCGAATCGGAGCAACTCGGGCAGCCGCGCCATCGAGCCGTCATCGCTCATTACCTCACAGATCACCCCGATCGGCCGGCAACCCGCCAATCGCGCCAGATCGACCGCCGCCTCGGTGTGGCCGGCGCGCTGCAACACGCCGCCGGTCTTCGCTCGCAATGGAAACACGTGGCCAGGCGCGACCAAATCCTCCGGCACTGCGGTGGGGTCGGCCATCACCTGAATGGTCCGGGCGCGGTCCCCGGCGCTAATCCCGGTGGTGATGCCGCTGGCGGCATCAACCGACACTTGAAAATCCGTTTTGAAGGTCTCGCGGTTCTGCGTGACCATGCGCTCGATGCCGAGTTGCTTGAGCCGGTCACCGGTGGTGGGCACGCAGATCAACCCGCGCCCGTGTTTGGCCATGAAATTCACGGCGGCGGGAGTGACGCGGTCGGCCGCCATGACCAGATCCCCCTCGTTCTCGCGGTCGGCGTCGTCCACAACAATCACCATGCGACCGCGCCGCAAATCCTCGACCACCGCATCGATGGAGTGGAACGTCTGTTTCTTCATTCAATTCAACAAGGCAAGAGTGCGGCGTGCGACAGTCTCGTAAAAGCAAAAAATCCCCGCCCGTGTTGCGGGCGGGGACTGGAAAAAACCTGAATTAACGCTTGGCCACCAAGACCGTGGCTCCGCCCTTGGCGGTCTTCACGGCGTTGTTTGAAGCCTTCGAGGACTTGGCCTTTTCGCAGCAGGAGCCGCACGACTCACCCGCTTGCACCGAAGCGACGGCGAAAGCGGCCAACGCGATCAAGAGAATGGATTTCTTCATATGGTGAATAGGAATAATACGCGCCGGGCGGTTTGGCAAGGGCCACCGGGAAATTAATGATGGCAGCCGCACCCGGAGCCGCAGCCACCCATGTCGTCGGACGTGGGCACGCGGCCCAACTCGAACGTCTTGGCGAGGTGCTTGCCGACGGATTGCTGGAGATTGTGCATCGTCTCCTGCGCCTCCAGAAAGCCCTGCGCCACCGGGTTGGCCATCAGCGCGCTCCGTTGCCCTTCGAACTCGGCCACTTCCTCGTCGCTGAGCGGCGCGCCCATGCTCTGCTTGTGCTGGAGGAATTCGCCCTTCTCCACCACCGCCTGGTAGAGGGACCGGGCCTTGTCGTCCGTCATGAATTGGTCGACTTTGCTGCGCACGGCCTGGAACTCCGGCTCGTCGAGGATGGATTGGCACAGTTCGGCCGTTTTACGGGCAACAATTGAATCAGGATTGGCTAGTGTCAGCATAATGGCGTCCGATTAAAGCGTCTTTTCCGGCAGGGACGGCCTGCCGGGTTCGCGCAGCCTTGCGGGCCGGCGCGACACTGGCAACAACTTAATTCGATCCCGCCCGCGCGCAACGACAACCAGGAGAAAATTTTCCGCGCCCTCCCGGCGACGTGCTTGTCATTTCCCCGGCTCCTTTTACAATCGCGTCATGACCCGTGAGCAAGCCCGCCTCCGCGCGGCATTCAGCCGGCGGCAGTTTTTGCGCGCCGCCAGCCTGGCCAGTCTCGCCGGTGCGGCTGCCAAACCACTGGCCGCCCTCGCGGCGGAGGAAACCGCCACCCTGCTCTTCGACAACGGCGAGCGCCCCTTGGTGGCCTACCCGCAGAAACGCGCGCTGTTGCGGCACACGACCCGCCCGCCCCAATTGGAGACGCCGTTCAAGGTTTTCAACGAGGGGGTGATCACGCCCAACGACGCGTTTTTCGTCCGTTATCACCTTTCCATCTCGCCGCCGCTTTCGGTGGATGTGGACACCTTCCGCGTGGCGGTGAGGGGCAAGGTCAATTCGCCGCTGGAACTCTCCGTGGCGGATTTGAAAAGCCAGTTCGAGCCGGTCGAGCTCGTGGCGGTGAACCAATGCTCCGGCAATAGCCGCGGTTTTTTCGAGCCGCGCGTCCCGGGCGGGCAATCGGGCAACGGCAACATGGGCAACGCCCGCTGGCGCGGCGCGCGGCTGAAGGACGTTTTGGCCAAGGCGGGTGTGGCGGCGGGCGCGCGGCAAGTCTCGTTCAACGGCCTCGACGCGCCCTTGCTGCCGCAGACACCGGATTTTGTGAAGGCCCTGGACGTCGACCAGGCCCAGGACGGCGAGGTGATGCTGGCCTACGCCATGAACGGCGAGGATCTGCCAATGCTCAACGGTTACCCGCTCCGGCTGGTGGTGCCCGGCCACTATGGCACCTATTGGGTCAAACATCTGCACGAAATCACCGTGCTCGACGAGGTGTTTAATGGCTTTTGGATGAACCCGGCATATCGCATCCCGGACAATGGCTGCGGCTGCGTCGAGCCGGGCGCGGCGCCGAAGAAAACCGTGCCCATCAACCGCTACAATGTGCGCTCCTTCATCACCAGTCTGCAAACGGGCGATCAAGTGAAGGTTGGCCGGCAATTGACCGCGCGCGGTATCGCTTTTGATGGCGGTTACGGCATCCGCGAGGTGTTGTTCTCGCAGGACGGCGGGCGATCCTGGCACGAGGCGGAACTGGGCAAAGACTTGGGAAGATACTCCTTTCGCGAATGGACGATCCCGTTCACGCCAGACCGTGCAGGCGAGCATGTCCTCAAGGCCAAGGCCACCAACCGCATCGGCCAGTCGCAACCAATGGAGCCGCTTTGGAACCCGGCGGGTTACATGCGGAACGTCGTGGAAACTGTAAGAGTCACTGCCGCGTAACCCGCGAGGAATCGTCCATG
>CAZMLP010000625.1:0-5262 GCA_964566745.1 uncultured Verrucomicrobiota bacterium
TCCACCGAGGAGGGGAGTGTTCGGCGGGCCGCCGAACACAGCACGCCAGCGGCGTGCGCTCCCCGGACCAGTCCGGGTAATTCCTCGGTCGCCGCCGGAGCCAAGTTCAGTCGGCGTCGATTGCCGCATTTCGAGAAACCGTGGGCAATCTATCATATCACCTTTAGCACGGAGGGGCGCCAAGTTTTGTCGCCGGAAGAGCGGACGATTGTCCTGGATTGCGTTCGTCATTGGAATGATCGGCGTTATCGGTTGAGCGCGGCGTGTGTGATGCCTGATCATATGCATATGTTGATCCAGCCGGGGATCGAATCCCAAGACGCCGAGGGGAAGCCGGTGTTTTTTTCCCTGACGACAATTTTGCACACGATCAAATCCTTCACGGCACATGAGATCAACAAGCGGAGGGGCAGGGAAGGCAGCGTGTGGCAAACGGAATCTTTTGACCGGTATATCCGCTCCGACTCGGATTTGGAGGAGAAGTTTCTCTATATTTGCCGAAACCCTTGGGATTCGGGGGTCGTTTCCTTGAGCGAAAATTACCCGTGGCTTTGGACACCCGAGGCAGGCTTCGCTGTTTCCCCTTTAAGCGAAGGCGGAGAAAAGAGTGTTCGGCGGGCCGCCGAACACAGCACGCCAGCGGCGTGCGCTCCCCAGAGAGGCACGGGTGACTCGTCGGCTGCGGGCGAGGGCGCCCGCGCTTCCCAGATAATGGGGGATTTCGCGTTCAAGCTTTACGATACCTACGGCTTCCCGTTGGACCTCACGGAGTTGATGGCGCGCGAGCGGGGCTTGACTGTGGACAAGGCGGGCTTCGAGAAATTGATGGAGGAGCAGCGCGCCCGTGCTCGCGCCGCGCAGAAGAAGGAAATTATTGAGCTTTCGCAGATCGAGACGCAAACGCCGACGAAATTCATCGGCTACGACACGTTGGAGACAACCGCGAAGGTGCTTGAAGTCGTGGGCCTGAAGGACAAGACGGCGGTGGTGCTCGACACCTCGGCTTGCTACGCGGAGATGGGCGGTCAAGTGGGCGACACCGGAGAATTGAGCGGCGGCGGCCAGCTTTGGCGCGTCGTCAACACGCAGAAGTCGGGCAACACCTGGCTGCATTTCGTGGAAGGTGGCGACGCCCCGGCGGCGGGCCAGCCGGTGACGCTCGCAGTGGACAAGTCGCGCCGCGCGGCGATTCAACGGCATCACACAGTGACGCATCTTTTGCACTGGGCGTTGCACGAGGTCGCGAGCAAAGAGGCCTCGCAGAAAGGCTCGTTCGTCGGGCCGGACAAATTAACCTTCGACTTCAACAGCGCGCCGCTCACCCCGTCCCAAGTGGCGGACATCGAGAAACTGGTGAACGAGCGCGTGGTGGAAAACGCGGGCGTGAGCTGGACCGAGGTGCCGCACGCCGAGGTGAAGAACCGGAAGGATGTGATGCAGTTCTTCGGTGACAAATATGGCGACGTGGTGCGCGTGGTGCAGATCGGTGGCGAGGCCGCGAAATTGAATGGCTACTCGATGGAGCTTTGCGGTGGCACGCACACGCGCGCCACGGGCGAGATCGGCCTGTTTCGCATTGTGGGGGAAAGCGCCATCGCGGCGGGGGTGCGGCGCATCGAGGCGGTCGCCGGATTGACGGCGTTCGATACCATGCGACTCGACCGCGAGTTGATCCGCAACGTCGCGGGCAAGGTGAACACTCCGATCCACGAGTTGGAAAAGAAGATCGACGCGCTGCTGGCGCATCAGAAGGAGTTGGAGAAATCTCTCAAGGCCGCGCAACAACGCGAGGCATCCAACGTGGCCGGCGGATTGCAGGCGCAGGCGGTTACGCTCAACGGAGTTCCGGCGATCATCCAAAATCTGGGCGCGGCGGACGGCGACACGCTGCAAGGCATCGCGGACGCGTTGAAGAGCAGTTTCAAGGGCGTGGTGGTGCTCGGCGGCGCGAGGGGCGGAACGGTCTCGCTGGTCGCGGCTGTCTCCAGTGATTACACGGCGAAAGTTCAAGCCGGAAAGATTATCCAGACCATTGCGCCGATTGTCGGCGGGAAGGGCGGGGGACGCCCGGATAGCGCGCGCGGCGGCGGCAAGGACGCCGCCAAGCTTGACGAGGCGCTGGCGAGGGCCAAGGCACTGCTTGGCTAAGGGCGGGGTGATGTGGTTGACGCCCGGGGCGTCCGTTGAGTTATGAAACTTTCCACCGGTTCCGGCGCCGTTGCACAGTCACTGGCGCGTCCCGGGGTGTTTCGCTTCTCGATGGCGTATTTCCTCGTGGCGTTGCTGGGGATGTTTCTGGCGTTCCCGGTGCTGGGCAGTCTGCATGGCGGGGACATGATCGGCAGCGCGATCATGACGCTGGTGCTGGGCTGCGGTTTGCTGGCGGTGGGAGGAAAGCGCCGGACGCTTGCTTGGGGGCTGGTTTTGTGCGTGCCCGCTTTTCTCGGCCGGTGGTTAAACCATCTCGGCCGGGGAGTGGTATCCATGCCGGTGGTGATGGGGCTGGAGATGCTCTTTGTGGCGTTTGTAATTCTCGCGATGCTTCGCCATGTGATGACCACGCCGGTGGTGAACTCCGAGACACTGTGCGCGGGGGTGTCAGTTTATCTCTTGCTGGGGCTTTTTTGGACCTTTGCCTACATGCTGGCGCCCTTGATGAATCACAAGGCCTTTGTCTTTACCCTGGAGGGCAATATCACGCGGCCCCTGACCGGGTTTGAGGCGTGTTATTTCAGCTTCGTGACGCTCACCACCATGGGGTATGGCGACATCATTCCGGTGGGCCGGGTGGTCCGCACGCTCGCCACGCTCGAGGCGATGATCGGCGTGCTCTATCTGACGGTAATGGTTGCCCGCCTGGTGTCGCTCTATTCGGCGCGGGAGTCATTCGCCCGCCCGGATCCCGATTCCGGAGCGGAATCTGGCCGGGACTCGCGCGGAGTCTCGTGACGTTGCTCATTTTGCGGCGCGGACTCGGATTGGCCGCCCGCCTCCGGGTTTCCCGCGCCGGCGCCGCCACGGTTGTCGCGATTGGGGGTGCGCTGGCCTCCGCCACTGCCGCGTCGCGAGCCTCCCCGGCGTCCCCCGCGCCGCGCCCCGCCGCCATCCGCCGGACGAGCCTGGCCGCGATTCTCCTGGGCGCGCCCACCTTCCCCGCGATTGCCGCCACTCCGATTGCCGGGAGCGCGTCCACCCTCGCCCCGGTTGCCCTGGTTGCGTCCTTGTCCGCCACGGCGGTTCTGGCCGCGATTTCCCTGGCTTCGATTGCCGGTGCCGCCACGATTTTCCTTGGGGCGTGATCCGCTGCTGGCGCCTTCCGGACCGCGTTCACCCGACTCCCGCCGCTCGCCGCCCTGATCGCCTTCCGCGCGTTCCTCCCCGGCGGGCGAACTCTCGTCACTCCGCTCGTGCCGGTGACCTTCCTCCTCCTGCCCGCCCTCATCGTGACGATCCTCGTCACGAACCTCTTCGCGCGGACCCTCCTCTCCATCACTCTCGTCATGGCGGCGTTCCTCGTTGGAATGCTCCTCATGAGGCTCGTCCTCGCGAATTCTGTCGCCGCGATAGCTTTCGTCGCGCCCGGTTTCGCTGCGCTCCTCCTCGTGGTGATGATCTTCTTCCGGGCGAATCTCGTCGTGGTGATGCCCGGCGGAAGGCTCCTCGGCGCCGCCGGCCTCCTCCGAATGATCTTCCACGCGGCTGGGCTCGCCGTGGCTTTCCTCCTCATGCTCGTGGCCGGCATGCTCCTCGCCAGTGTGCTCGTGACGGGCCTGTTCCTCACCGCCATCCTGCGCCTCGGCCCCGGCAGGGCTGGCTTCACCGCGATCTTCTTCGCTCCGATTTTCCCCGGCGGGACGCCCCTCGCCTCTTCCGCCCTGGTCGCGGCCGCCTTCTCTTCGCGCGCCTTCGTGGCGGTGACCTTGCCCGCGCCGGTCGTCGCCGCGGCGGTCATCGCGCCTGCCATCTTGACGACCACTGTCTTGGCGCCCGCCCTCGTTGGGCCGGCCTTGGTCGTTCCGGTCGAGGGAGTCGATGACCGACTTTAAATAGTGGAGGTACATCCCGGCGCTTTCGTTCGCCATCTCGGGCGACTCGTGGTTGCCGGCCATGGCGATGTCCATCACCGCGTTGAAAAGGGGGCGTTGATTGTAATTCGCCAGCAACTCGGCGGCGCTGGCGAGGCGGGTGACATCCGTGGAGTCCTCCATTTTTTGGAGGAAGGCCAGATTGGCGTCATCCGCCGCCTCGACGGCCCGCGCATGGATGCGCCGGGGGCGAAAGCCAGCCGCCAGGAAAGTCTCGTAAACGAACACGCCAATGAACAGCAACTCGCCTTTTTCCTCCTCGGTGGAGTACTCCTCCTCGCCGGTGAGCAAATATTGGAGCAAGTCCGGTTGCTCGCGCGTGAACTTCTCGCACCGCCGCTGGATCTCGTCCGGTGGCAGCGAGTTGAGCAGCCTCCAGGTCGCGTCGATCACGGCCTGTTCAATCGTCTTCATTCGGGGATATTGTGGGTCAAGGTTTAGCGGGGTGCAAGCGAATCGCCGAGCTCCCGTTGTTGCGCGGCCAGCGCGGCCCGCATCACGGCGAGCCGCCCGGCCTGGGCGGGCTCGGCGCTGAGGTCCATCATCTCCTGCGGATCGGACCTTAGATCAAACAACTGCCAGCGTTGAATGGCCGGGTAATGGATCAGTTTCCAGCGATTGTCCCGGACCATGCGTTGCACATCCCGATAGGCGGCGAAAATCTCCTTGCGGGCCTCGCGAGTCTCCCCGCGCAAAACGGGTGCGAGGCTTTGGCCCTGCAAACCGGCGGGCGCGCCCACCCCGGCCAGTTCGCAAAGCGTCGGAAAAATGTCCAGCAAGTAACAGAGCGCGGTGGAGGGTTTTGCGCGGGGAACTCCCGGCCCGGCAAAGATCAACGGGACACGCACGCTCGCCTCGTAAAGGTTTTGCTTGCCGAGAAGACCGTGCTGGCCAAGGGCAAGGCCGTTATCCCCGGCGAAGACAATAATGGTGTTCGTGGCCTGGCCGGAGCGATCCAAAGCGTCGAGGATGCGCCCGATCTGCGCGTCCAAATGCGTGATCATGCCGTAGTATTTGGCAATCTCGCCGCGGATGGCATCGGGCTGGCGCGGCCACGGAAGCAATTGCTCGTCACGAACCTTCAACTCGCCATTGTCGAACGGGTGCTCCGGCAGGAAATTGCCGGGCAGCTTGATTTTGTCCGCCTCATAGAGCGAACCGTATTTTCCGGGCGGGG
>CAZMLP010000626.1:0-2326 GCA_964566745.1 uncultured Verrucomicrobiota bacterium
TGCCGTGATGCGACAGATCGTGATGTCCTTCCGAAACGCCAATAAATGGAGACGGCCGGTTGCTGCCATCGTGGGCGGGCACGAAACTGGCAATGCGGGTCGAGTCCGTCTGCCAGGCGAGCGCCAGCAAATCGTACATCAGGCGGATATGCTGGGCATAATCCGTGGGGATTCCGCTCGGGCGGTCGTAATTGGGCAGGGCGGCCACAAACTTTTCCGCCTTCTCGATCCGTTGCTCCATCTCGCGCACCGCCGTCAGATACTCGTCCATCTTCCGGCGATCTGTCGCGCCGAGGTTGGACTGCAAGCGCTTGGCGTCGTCCTGGACAAAATCGAGGATGCTCTGGTTGTAAAGTTTGCGTTTGGCGCGGGCTTCCTTGGTCTCCGCCAGGCTGTTGTTCGCGAACAACCGCTCGAACACCTGCCGGGGATCGGTCTCCGGCGGAAGCGGGGTGTGGTCGTTCCGCCAGGCGATGTTGTAGGAGTAAGCGCAACTGTAGCCCGAGTCGCAATTTCCGGAGGTTTGGCCCCGGTCACAACCCAGTTCCAGCGAGGCGAAACGAGTGTAGTTCCCGAGCTTGGCCGCGGCCACTTGATCGACGGAAACGCCGACTTTGATGTCAGCCCCTTGCGTCTTCCGGGCCTGGCAACCGGTCAGAAATGTCGCCGAGGCGCGCGCGTGGTCACCGGGACCGTCGCCGTTGGGGCGGGCCTTGTCATGGGTAAGCCCCGTCAAAATCAGCATCTCGTCCTTGTGCGCCTTCAAAGGCTCGAGGATGTAAGGCAATTCAAAGCCGGCCCCCTCGGCGGCAGGCGTCCAGTCGGCCATGTTCATGCCGTTGGGCAGATACACGAACGCCATGCGGCGCGGGAAAGCCGTGGCGGGCGCGGCAGTGGCGGCAAGGAGTCGCGCGGGCGCCATCGAATCCAGCAACGGCAATGCAATGGCGGTTCCCAATCCTTTGAGGAAAGTGCGGCGGGGTAATTGCCAGGACTTCGTCATAAATCGCTAATGCTACCGGGCTACTGACGAAAAAGGTCCTCCCTTTCTTCAAAAAAACAAGCGGGATTTAAACCGGATGGAAGAAAACAAGGAATACGGGGAAAGAACGCCAAATCCAATCTCGACTGGCATTAGCACTCGTCGCGACGAGCCTTAATAAATCAGCACAAACTCGCCGGTGGGCTTGGCCACGACAGCCACCAATCCCCACACCGGCACGCCGTCCCCATTGGTCAATCCCCCGAGCGGCTTGCCCTCCTTGTCAAAGGTTTGCCAGGCAAACGTGCCACCTTTCATCCAGCCCGTGTCCTCCGTCCAGGCCAGCACAATGTCCCCGTTGCGATTCTGGGCCAGCGCCGGGTGCTTTCGCTTCCCAAATCCGGACGGAGTGATTGATTTGGTCAATTTGGCGGCTGGATCCACCATGGAGAAGCCGACCTGTTCCTGGTTTTCCCAAGCCGCCAGGACATTGCTGGCGGAAGCCGCGAGGAAAGTCGTGCTCATCGGGCAAACCTTCAAGTTCCACGGGCTCAACACCATCGACTGGTAGGATTTCGATTTGCCACCGCCGGCCAGCAAGATCATGTCCCGGTCCACGCCTTCAATCGCCGCGCGATAGAGCAAATAAATCTTCCCGTCATCCGTGGCCATGACCCGCATGCCACAGCAACCGCAGGCGCCCGTCATTGGCGGATTGGCCTGCGTCTCTTTGGCGAAAGTTTTGCCCTCGTTCACGGAATGGGCGATGAAGACCCCGCGCCCGGCCTCCCCTTTTTGGTCATTGGGACCGGTTCCGTGCCAGGCCACATAGACATTTCCCTTGGAGTCGGCAGCCACCGATCCGCCGCCGTCGAGGCCATACGCCCAAGTCAGGACGTTGCGTTCCGGCTCAAATGCCGTCCCGGCGTCGTTCAGCCGGGTGTATTCCATGGGCGACCGCCGTTGGCCTCCGAGAATCACCGGTGTCGCCTGGTCGTTGCCCATCCACGCCACATGCGGGCGGCCGTTTTTGCCCAAGGCCAATTGCGCGCCCCGCACCGAGCCGACGGCCAGCACGCTGCCCGGCTTGCTGTTCACTTGGAGCGGCTGGGAAAACTGGTCCGAACCGGGCGCCTGGCGGATGTAGAAGACATCGCCGTGCGAGGCGTTCCCCTTGAAATAGATCAGATGCAGCACCCCGTTCGTGTCCACCAAAGCCTGCGGCTGGATGCCGTCATCCGGCGTCTTGAGCAATTTCACCTCCACCGGCCCCGCCGCCACGGAGAAAACCAGCCAAGCCGCCGAAAGAACCAGCCGCATGGTGGTAAACAATCGGGCCATGGT
>CAZMLP010000627.1:0-6833 GCA_964566745.1 uncultured Verrucomicrobiota bacterium
CTCCGGCGCGCCTGGCAGCCTGCCAAGGCCCAAAGCGCCCCCAAGGAATCCGTCACCTCCCCCGCACCTGCCCGGAAGCCCAAAACCAAAGCCGTTTCAATTCCGGTCGAAATCGTCTCGCGACCGCAACCGATCGTTTCACCGATCCCCGCTTCCGTTCCAATCCGTGTCCCCGCTTGGGTCCAACGGCGCGCCGCCCTGCCCGCGTGGATCCGGAACCGCCAGCGCCAGCGAGAGCATCTCGAAGTCGCCGCTTAACAAACCCAGTTGTATCTGCTACGAAATCCTTGTGCGCGCGATTCACTGGATTACGTTGACTTTGGATGCGGTTAAAACCGCAGAAAAAGCTGCATCTCAACCAGCATCTCCATACTTGAAATTTGCAAGTTGCTAGTTTGCAACAGCTTAAAAAATTGACTGTTTGAACATTGTTCAAATCACGCCCGGCGCCGGCGGCATGTATTGCGGAAATTGCTTCCGTGACAACGCCTTGGTGGCCGAGTTGCGCCGCGAGGGTCATCAAACCACGCTGGTGCCTCTCTACCTGCCGATGACGGTCGAGGATGCCGACCAAAGCGTTGGCACGCCGATTTTCTTCGGCGGCGTGAGCGTCTATCTCGAGCAAAAAATCCCCTGGTTCGCGAAAGCCCCGGCCTGGCTCCATAATTGGCTCTCGTCTCCCGCGATCCTAAAATGGGCGGCCGGTCGCGCGGCGAAGACCCGCGCCGAGGACGTGGGCGATCTCACCGTCTCGATGTTGCGCGGCGAGTTGGGCCAGCAGGCCCGGGAATTACGGGTTTTTATCGACTGGCTGAAGACCCAGCCCAAGCCGGACGTGGTCTGTCTTTCCAATGCGCTCCTGGTTGGCATGGCCCGCCAAATCCGCCGCGAGTTGAGTGTGCCGGTGGTCATCACGCTGCAGGGCGAGGACGCGTTTCTGGACGCGATGCGCTCGCCGCATCGTGAAATCGCATGGAAAACCCTCTCCGAGCGTTGCGCCGAGGTGGATCTTTTCATCGCGCCCAGCCGCTACTTCGGCGACTTGATGGCAAGGCGGCTTGGACTGGCGGCCGACCGGGTCTCGGTCGTTTACAACGGGGTGAATCAGACGGGCTACGACACGCCAGGGGCGGCCGCTCCTCCGGACACTCCGGCGCTCGGATTTTTCGCGCGAATGTGCCGGGAGAAGGGTTTGGACACGCTGGTGGAGGCGTTCATCCTCCTCAAGCAACGGCCGGCGACTCAAAATCTGCGTCTCAAAGTCGGTGGAAGTTGCGGCCCTTCCGACGAGCCGCTGGTGCGCGAGCTAAAGGAGCGTTTGCACGCCAACGGTTGCCTGGGCGATGCCGAGTTCTGCACAAACGTGGACCGCGCCGCGAAGATCGCGTTTTTGAAATCGCTGACCGTGCTGTCCGTGCCGGCCTTGTACGGAGAGGCGTTCGGTCTTTACGTCATCGAGGCGCTGGCGGCCGGTGTGCCGGTGGTCCAACCGCGCCATGCGTCCTTCCCTGAATTGATCGAAGCGACTGGTGGCGGCACTATATGCGAGCCGGGAGACGCGCGGGCGCTGGCGGACGCGATCGCGGGACTGCTGGCTGATCCGGAAAAACTGCGCGCCTTGGGGGCGGCCGGCCGGCAAGCGGCGCGAGAGCGATTCACTATCCGTGAATTGGCGCTTAATTCCGTGCGGGCGTTCGCGCAAGCGGGCCGAAACTTTGCGACGACAACCTCGGACGGGGCAAAAGGCCCGACCGTCGCGGGGATTCATGCTTAGATCCCCAATTGTCCCCATCTCAATTGTCATGGCATACGAATTCAAGGCGACGCGGCGAGTCGAGTTCTCTGACACAGACATGGCGGGGATCATGCATTACTCCAATTTCTTCCGGTTTATGGAGACCGCCGAGCACGCCTTTTTTCGCTCGCTCGGTTTTTCCATCGTCACGAGCCAGACCGATCCGCCGGTGGGCTGGCCACGCGTTCACGCCCATTGCGACTACAAACTGCCGTTGCGATTCGAGGACGAGGTGGAGATTCACCTGCTCGTTCGCGAGAAAAAATCAAAGGCGCTCACGTACGAGTTTCGCTTCAACAAGTTGAACGTGGCTCCGCCGGTGGAAGTGGCCCGTGGAAAACTGACCGTGGTGTGCGTGATCAAGCAGCCGGATGGTTCGATGCGCGCCGCCACCATCCCCGAAGCCATTGCCAGCCGTATTGAGGTGACGCCGAGTGATGTGGCGTAGCATCCCCCCTTTTCCAATCTTCCTGCCGGCTCAATCGGCGCTCGAATGAAATTCTCAACCGGTTGGACAGCGTAATCCTACGCAACCGTGGGCCGCATTCGCCCACCCTCGGAAGCGGTGAATCGCTTGCCCCTGCCGTGTGGCGGTAGCTAGGGTGCTTCACGTCATACAGTTGTGAACCCCTCGCCCAGACCGACATGAGCACCACCAAAAACACCTCGCGCATTGCTCTCTTGCCGCCGTCCCTCGCCCTCTTTTTTGTAATGGTCTTCTCGTTGCTGGTGCTTTTCCCGGCACGCGCCGCCAACATGGATATTCCGTTGCTGCCAGCGGACTATTCCGTTTTCGAATCCCTGCCGGGCGATGGCCAGAGCAAGAGCAACACGCGGACCCTCACCTTTCCCGTGCCGCAAGGTCTCACCCCGTTGTCGGCCCCGTTCACCGTCGTCGGTCCCACCTATGTTACCTGCCTGAAATCACCAGAGCCGTTGGCGTTGGTGCGGTTTGTGACGGCCCTCGGTTATCCCAATCCCCTGCCCTTGATTGTGTTCCAAAGCTGCAAAGGCTCGCTCGCGCAGGGTATCGGCCTTCCCTCGGTGCTGGTCACCGGCGGTCTCTTCATCCGACACGCCGAGAATGATTTTGACGAGTTAAGCGCCCAGATAAGTTTTTATAACAACAGCCGTTCGGAACAATACCAGCATACCTATGAGCGCAGCGAGGTGAGGATCCCCATGAAGATACCCGGCGGCACCAGTTATAAAGGCAAAACCCTGCAATTAAAAGCCCTGCTGGCGAAAGGGTCTGTTTCCAGTAATTCCAAAACCGAGCTGGAATCCACTGTGGACATGTTTTTCATGATCCCTTGGGGCATCGATCCGTTTGGACATGCCGAATATTTGCTGATCCAGATTAACATCAACGCCAAGGCCAGCACTTCTGACCCTGATTGCATTCCGCTGGAAAGCTCCTACGCGAAGCTCGGCCAGCCGCCCATCGCCTTCGTGAACGGTTTGCGAGATGACATCCTCTCCCAGCTCGCCAGCGGGGAGTTTGGTTTGAAAGGGGCCGTTCCCGAACTGCTCTACTTATATGATTTTTCCGGGAAATATACTGTTCCTCCGACCAATACTTTGACTCCGGAGGCGCTCAAATCTCCCTTGGAAACCCACTACATCACCTACACGAATTTCGCCCCGATCGTGAACCAGTACGACGCGGGATACACATTCAATCTTCCGGGCTATCCTGATGATTATGTGAAAGGCGGGAGCGATTGCGGGCCAACCTCGCTGGGGATGGCGCTGAACGCGCTGAACCTGCATCAAGAGGCCATGACCGTGCATCAGAAAACCATTGGGGACGGCGGCTTCGTCAACGAATACGCTCTGAAATGGCTGAATGGCGCCCAGGCCACCAAAAGATCCCCGGCGGTCGCTGGCATTCTGCCCGGCGGAAAGGTCGCGACGGAGTTTTCTATCTCTGGCGGCCCGAATGACAGCCTGAGCGCGGCTTGGGCCAAGGTGGATGCGTTCATCACCAGCACCAAGCAACCAACCATGTTTCGTTGCTCCCTACCGGGTGGAGGGCACATGATCCTCCTGCTTGGCAAGGGACACAGCGATCAAATCGCCGAGCTTTACGGCAAATCAGGCGATTATTACGTGTTTGCTGATCCGGCCAGCCACGAGTTTGGCAACCAGGATTTCAACAAGAGAATATCCGCCATAAATCCCAAGGACTCGCGGATCAAGGACCAGACTCCATACAGTTCCCTCCGCTCCGCCGGGCTGGGCGACAATTATTCCGGCTGGTTTGCCATGTACCCGGCCGAGGACATGCGGACGAAAATCAACCGAAGAAACAAACAAAAAGTGGTCACTGGCCGGGAAATCAACGTGTTGACCATCGGAGTGCCGTTTCCCGACGTTGCCTCGATCAGCGTGAATGGCGCCGCTCCGGCTTCCCCGGCGCCGCTGCTCCGCACGGGATTTTCACGCTTCTCGTATTCAATCGCCGCAGACCCTGAAAATCCCGTGAATCCAGTGAACATCCTGGTCACCGACTCGCAGGGCCGGCAGACGGGAGTTCGACCAGATGGCACGGTGGTGAATGACATTCCCAACACGTTCTTTGCCCCGGAACTGGAGGAGGAGTTGCCAAATGACGCGGACTACGAGGAAGTGCCAAATGGGACCAAAACCATCTATTTCCTCGGTCCTGTGCCGGGTGACTACAAAGTCGAATTAACCGCCACCAATAGCGGCAGCTACGCCCTCGAATGGAACCAAACTGGCGCCCTTGGTGAACCGCTCGCGGCGAGCACGGACTTTGGTGACGTCGCTCCCGGGGACATCAAGACACACACTGTTACTTTCTTTGGCTCCGCCACCGTGAGCGACCCGAGATTGGGGGTGGCACTGGAGGGCGGATCGGTGGCGATCTCCTGGCCAGCCACCACGCAGGGCCTCAGCTTGCAGTCTTCCGACAGCCTGGGCGTCACAGCAACGTGGACACCCGTGACAACCGCAGCAATTGTCGTGGGCGACTTTAATGTTGTCCGGGTCCCGCCAAGCGGCAGAAATCAATTCTTCCGGCTGGGCAACTAGCCGGCCGTCTGGGTTCATTCCTTCTTATTGGATGCTACCAGCCCGGTTGAGGCAGCCGGTCTCCCAGCACCGTGAGTGCATCATCCGTGTAGTACGACGCGATAGCGATTCCCTGGCTTCGTCAGGCGCGGCATCTTCTTTTTTAAGAACCAATTAACGGATGCGCTCCCTGCCTGCGCGCGCCTGGGTTCGACCAACTGCCGCCTTTGAGGTTAAAACGCTTTCCCTTTCACTGCTCGCTTGCGTAGGCTTGCCGCCACATTTTTGGTCAACGTAAGCAAATAGCGCATGTCGAATAATCCTCTCGCGGAAATCCGCGGCATTCGGATGGGCAAGGCGGCGTCCTTGCGCAACCTCGGCCTCAATCCGTACCCGTCCAAAAGCACCCGCTCGCAATATACCCAAGCCGTGCTTGACGGTTTTCCCGGCAATGACGGTCAGGTGGTCACCGTTGCCGGCCGGCTCATGTCGTGGCGCAAGCAATGCGCGCTCGCCTTCGGTCATGTTCAGGACCAGACCGCACGCATCCAGCTTTTCCTCCGGCGCAACCTCGTTGCTCCCACTGACAAAGCGACCGGCAACCTTGGATATGCGGAGTTCAATCTGCTGGATCTCGGCGACGTGATCGAGGCCACCGGCAAGGTGATGAAGACCGAGCGCGGGGAAATCTCCGTGCTCGTGGAAAGCCTGCGCTTGCTCACCAAGGCGATACGTCCCCTGCCCGACCAATGGTCCGGCCTCAAGGATCGGGAGCAAATCCTCCGCAAGCGTTACCTCGATACCACGCTAGACCGCGCCTCGCAGGATCGCTTCGCGGCCATCACCCGGATGATCCGGTCCATCCGCGAGTTTTTGAACGGGCGCGGGTTCCTGGAGTTCACGACGCCCGTCATCCAACCGCAATACGGCGGCGGCACGGCCAAGCCGTTCAAGACGCACGTCAACGCCCTGGGCGTGGACATGTACCTCGCCATCTCGCACGAGCTTTACCTGAAACGCCTGATCGCCGCCGGTTACGACAAGGTTTACACGATTGGCCGGTATTTTCGGAACGAGGGCATTGACCGCAGCCATCACCCGGAGTTCTCGATGGTGGAGACGATGACTGCCTACGAGAATTACGAGTATAACATGAACCTCGTGGAGGAAATGTTCCGGCATGTGGCCATCGCGGCGTTCGGCAAATCGCAATTCAACGTGCGCGGGCATGTCATTGATTTCTCGCTTCCGTGGCGGCGCGCCAGCATGCCGGACGTGGTGAGAGAAGCGACGGGCGTCGATTTTCGCGAGATCAAGACCATTGAGGAGGCGAACGGCAAGTTGGCAGAGTGGGGAATCAACGAGCCGCAACCGAGCGTCGGCGAGGCAATGGTCAAGGCGTTCGAAGTGAAGGTCGAGCACACGCTGATTCGCCCGACGCTTATCTACGGGCATCCCGTGGAAATCTCACCGTTGGCGAAGCCGATGGCGAGCGACCCGCGCTATGTGGAGCGATTCGAGATCTTTATCGCCGGCATGGAGTGCGGCGACAACTGGTCCGAGCAAAACGACCCGGTGCATTTGCTGGAGACCTGGCGGCGCTCCTATCGCGCGGAGGAGGCCGAAACCGGCAAATTCCACACCCTCGATTTCGACTTTATCGAAATGCTGGAATACGGCATTCCGCCGACCACTGGCATCGGCCCCGGCCTGGAGCGCATGGCGATGATCTTCACGGAGCAGGAAAACATCGACGATGTGATCTTTTTCCCGCTAATGCGGCCCGCCGTGTCCTCGTTCAACGCGGAGACCTATGGCATCAAAGAGGCGACGACGGCCACGTCCACGGATCTGGCTTTGACTTTCGCGGAGTTTGACGGGCTGTGCGTCAAAGGCGCGTTGCGGCCGGCCACGGATCATTTGACATTGAAGGCGCACGTCCGGCTTTGGGAGTCAGGGGGCCAAAGGCAAGTGACCGCGCAAATGGAGATCGACGGCTTTC